>JALOOK010000345.1 GCA_025454445.1 Oscillatoria sp. Prado101
AAGTGTGCGGGTGACAGTTGAAGAGCGAGCGCCGATTACTTTCGTGCTGCCTTTCTTGCGCGAACTGGCTGGGATGAATTAATATTAACCCAAGGAAAGCACCGAATGAGGCAGAGCCTCCAAAGCAGCGTTCCCAGGCAGAGCCTGGGAACGAGGTTATTGGGCTAACGAGGTTATTGGGCTAAAGCCCAACTACAAACCTAGGGAAAATCAATATTATTGTAAGCCTCAAATTATGCAAGTTTTACACAAGCTATTCAAGCAAACACAAACCCCAAAATACTACAACAATCGGGCTAAAACTCCGACGGTATTGCAGATGGAAGCTACTGAGTGCGGGGCGGCGGCTTTGGGGATTGTACTTAGCTATTACGGGCGAATTGTGTCTTTGCCGGAACTGCGAATTAGTTGCGGCGTTTCTCGCGATGGTTCTAACGCTTTGAACCTCGTTAAGGCGGCTCGCAGCTACGGAATGGTGGCGAAGGGGTTTAAGAAGGAAATCGAACCGCTGCAAGAGTTAAAGCCGCCTTATATTGTGTTTTGGAATTTCAATCACTTTCTGGTGGTGGAGGGGTTTGTCGGGAATCGCGTCTGGCTCAACGATCCGGCAACGGGTCCCCGCAGTGTTACGATGGAGGAGTTTGACGAGAGCTACACCGGCGTCGTCTTGGTGATGGAACCGGGGCCAGATTTTGTTCCTGGCGGGCGCAATCCCAGTATTATCGGCGCTTTATATTCTCGCCTGAAAAATTCCTGGAAGGAACTGCTGTTTTGGGTTATAATTGGGTTTTTGTTGGTGATTCCCAGTTTGGCGCTGGCGGCTATGAGCCAGGTGTTTGTCGATAGCGTGCTGATTCAAAGGCGCTATGAGTGGCTGAAACCTGTGTTGCTGGCGATGGGAGGACTGGCACTGCTGCAAGCGGCGATGAGTTTTTTGCAGTTGCGCAAGCTGAGATATTTGAATTTGCGCTTGTCCATCAGCATGACGGGGCAATTTTTCTGGCACATCTTGCACTTGCCGGTGAGTTTCTACGCCCAGCGCTTCGCCGGTGAAATTAGCAGTCGGATTGGGCTTAATAATAAAGTTGCCGGGGTGCTGTCGGGGCAGTTGGCGAGAACGGCAATTGATGCGGTGATGGTGTTTTTCTACGGCGCGGCGATGCTCGCTTATGACTGGGTGCTGACATTAATCGGTGTGGTTGCGATTGCGATTAATATGGCTTTTGTTCAGCTTATGGCTCGCCAGTGGAAGGATTTAAGCTTGCGGCTGTCTTACGATAGCGGCAAATTGGCGGGGGTGGAAATTGCGGCGCTGCAAAGTATCGAAACGATTAAGTCGGGGGCGCTGGAATCGGATTATTTCGCTCGCTGGGCGGGATATTACTCGAAAGTAACTACAGCTCAGCAAGAAATGAGCGAAAATCAGCAGTGGCTGTCGCTGCTGTCGCCCCTGGTGTCATCTTTGAGTTCGATGGCGCTGCTGGTTGTTGGGGGGTTGCGGGTGATTGACGGACATTTGACAATTGGGATGCTGATTGCTTTTCAGGGGTTGATGAGCCGGTTTGAAGGGCCGGTGAATACTTTGGTGGGGTTGGGGACGACGATTCAGACGCTGGATGGGGATATGAAACGGTTGGATGACGTGCTGCGCCATCCCACCG
This sequence comes from Oscillatoria sp. Prado101, assembly GCA_025454445.1. GTDB lineage: Bacteria > Cyanobacteriota > Cyanobacteriia > Cyanobacteriales > Oscillatoriaceae > Oscillatoria. The sequence continues at coordinate 1,662 of JALOOK010000345.1, forward strand.
ATCCGGCGCTGGATGTGGGGGAGGGTTCGCCAACTATTTACGCTACAGCAGATATCTCCGCTCCACCGGCCCCCACTTGGCCCGCACACCGCTATCGCTTGCAGGGATATGTGGAACTGAGCAATATCACTTTTGGCTACAGCCGGGTGGATGCGCCGCTGATTGAAAATTTCAGCTGCAGGCTGCAACCGGGCCAGCGGGTGGCCTTTGTGGGCAGCAGCGGTTCCGGCAAGTCCACGCTCTCGAAACTGGTGACTGGGCTTTACGCGCCTTGGGAGGGCGAGATTTTGTTCGATGGGATGAGCCGGCAGCAGATTCCCCGTCCAGTGATGGCCAATTCTCTGGCGATGGTGGAGCAGGAGATTTTTCTGTTTGAGGGTACGGTGAGGGAGAATTTGACGCTGTGGGATCAGACGATTCCCGATGAGCAGTTAATGAGGGCGTGTCGGGATGCGGCGATTCTCGATGTGGTGATGGCCATGCCTGGGGGGTTGAATGGCAAGTTGCTGGAAGGTGGGGCCAATTTGAGTGGGGGACAGCGGCAGCGGTTGGAGATTGCTCGCGCTTTGGTGAACAATCCGGCGATTCTGGTGATGGATGAGGCCACGAGTGCGCTGGATGCGGAGACGGAGAAGCGGATAGACAGGAACCTGCGGCGGCGCGGCTGTACTTGCATTATTGTGGCCCACCGGCTCAGTACGATTCGCGATTGCGATGAGATTGTGGTGCTGGAGCGGGGGAAGGTGGTGCAGCGGGGTACGCATGAGGAGATGAAGGGGGGAGAGGGTGCTTATGCGCGGTTGATTGGGGCTGAGTGATCGTGCGGAGAGAATTTGGCGGTGTGTGAAGGTTGTGTGAAGTTGCGGTAAAGCTCCAGCTCGCTCGTCGGCTTGGAATCCTCGCCAGAGTCCGGTAGGGGTGGGGAAATCATTTTTTAAAGTTCTTGTATCCCTTAAAGTTCTTGTGAAGATGAAACGTGCTTTCTCCGCAATTACACGGAACAGCCTGGTTGGGGCCGGCGGCCACTATGCAATAATACTTAGAATAGGCGAAGGTTGCCGCAGGAAAAAATTCAGTGAATTTACTGTTGTCGGGGGGGGAGCGGCCATAATCGGATGAACAACTCAAATTGAGTTGTTAAAAATAAATTCCAACCCACATAAGGACAAACAATGAAAGCACGCAATTCTAAAATCGAACAAAAGAACCTGGAAGCTAAAGAAGCCCAAGTAGAAGAGCTGTCTGAAGAGCAGTTGGCAGCAGTTTCGGGCGGTTCCGTTCGCATTCGCAGCTAAAAATGACAAACACGATAGCATAATATTAAATCATCCCCCAAGGCTTTTGTCAAGGACTTGGGGGTGATTTTTAATTTTTTGTCTGAAAGAAATATTTCCGAAAAGGAATATTTTCCAGTTTGTAGGGGCGAAGCATGAGGGCGATCTGTATTTGATACTACCTTGGCTATTCCAGTGAGGAGAAAGACGCTGCCGACAAGGAATCAGCAAATGTTGGCCAAAAAAGGAGAATTCATCGGCGATGGGCGGTGGTGTGGTGTACTCGATCAATTATTGTAGCACGCCTGTGCGATGTGTCACTGACCGGCACGGCACCCATCATGGTGCCAGACGCGCCGGTGGAAGCACACAGAACTCCAGAAACCGGGTTTCTACATTATCTGTCGCGCCATCAAATCGGCAAACATCCCCGGCTGCGCCATCAATTCCTCAAAATTTCCTACCTGTACCACTTCCCCTGCCACGATAACATAAATGCGGTCGGCATGGCGAATCGTACTGAGCCGGTGAGCCACCACAATGCGAGTCACTCGCAAACTCTCCAAACTTTCGCTGACAGTCGCCTGCGTGCGATTGTCCAAAGCACTCGTCGCCTCGTCAAAAATGAGAATTTTCGGTTTGAGAACTAGCGCTCGCGCGATTAACAGCCGCTGGCGCTGTCCGCCCGAAATATTCGTCCCCCCTTCCGAAATTACCGTGTGCATTCCCATCGGCATCTGCTCGATATCCGAGGCAAACCCCGCCATCTTCGCGGCTTCCCACGCTTCCTCCAACGTCACCAAAGCGCCGCCAGAAATATTATTCAAAATGGAACTGGTATTAATGCGCGCATCCTGCAACATCACCCCCAACTGTCGCCGCACCGCCAAAATATCCAACTCAGAAAGATCCTGACTGTCATAGTAAATCTTTCCCTCCTCCGGCTGATCGAAACCCAACAGCAATCTCACAATTGTTGATTTGCCACTGCCAGAAGGTCCCACCAAGGCGATAAATTCTCCCGGCTTAGCCTCGACTGTCACCTTATTGAGCGTTAAGGGCGCATCTTTCAGATAGCGGAAACTGACGCGCTCTAGCTTAACCGCACCCGCCAGCCTGCCCGGATCTGTTTTTCTGTCGTCAACCTCCGGTTTTTCCTCCAGAATCGGCTTGACTCGCTCCCAGATGATCGCAACTTGCATGACGCTCACAAACGCGCCGCTCAAACCAGTAACGCCGCCCACAAAAGTGCCGAAAGCTGCATTGCAGGCCAAAAAAGTGCCGGTAGAAAAACCCGTCTGTCCTTGGGCTTGCGCTTGGGCAATCAGCGTCACCCCCAGCCCGTAAAGTAAAATCGAGCTAACAGTGGGCAAAATCATATTAAACAGCGTCACCGCATCTTCGATCGCTTCCGTACTGAGCATCAATTCCATCTGAGAGCCGAATTTTTTTGCCCAGTGAGCGAACGCCCGCTCCTCCGCATCCGCCACTCGCAGCTTCGACACGCCGGCAATCAACTGCACCGTCAGCCCGAAGATTTCCCCGCTCAGTTCTTGCATGGGAATCATCTTTTGGCGGGAGATAAAGAAAGAAAGCAGCGTTAGTGCCACATTAACCGCAGCGATTGAGATCGCCACGAATGCCAGTTGGGAACTGTAGAAAAACAGCAAACCCAAATTCAACAGGGCAAAGAAACTGTTGAATACAGTTGCCATGACAGTGCTGCTGAGGATTTGGTTGAGCTGCGCGATCCCAGAAACCCGCAATTGCAAGTCGCCGAGGATAAACTTGCGAAAGAAATTAGCCCGCAATTTCAACAGGCGATCCCAAGTTGCTGCCTGAGTCTGAATTTCTGCGATAGTTTGCAAGCGAATCGTGGCGACATTTTGCACTAAATCCAGCAGTGTGCTGCCAAAACTGACAGCCAGCAACCCCAAAGCGAGTTGAAAAATCAGTCCGCGATCTCCGCTGGGAATGGCATGGTCGATTAAAATGCCGGTCGCCTGGGGAGTCAGCATTCCCAACACCGCAACAAACGCCCCCAGCCCGAAAATTATTGCTCCGTCTCGAAGTGTCCCCTGCGTGGCAAACTTGAGGATATCCAGGGCTTTGAGTACCTTGTCTGGAAACGAGCGATAGAAAACGAAGGCGACTGGAGAAATGAGTTTAGCTGTGTCCGCAGTCAGCGGGATGCGGCGCTTAGTTTCGGGGTCAAAAATTTCATAGTTGTTTCTGCCTCGGGGTAGAATAGCAACAGGAGCTTCACCTTCTAGAGTATAAGCCAAAATTGGGGCGCAATCGAACTGCCACCAAGCTCCCCGCAAAATTATCCGGCGGGTGCGAATTCTGGAGGCGCGAGCGATTGCGGAAAGCGGATCTTTCACCCGCTGGAGGTCTTCCGATTTTGCCGGCGGGTGAATCTCGATACCCATCGCCCGCCCCACCGCTCCCGCCGCCACCAATAGCGCCGTTCCTTCTTGGGAAAAATTCTCTTGTTTGCGGCGAAAAACAGCGGTGAGGTGGGAGAGCGCCCTTTCGCTGGCGGCTTCGTTGAGCTGCTGGCGGGAGCGCACCTGCTCGACTTGCAATCCCGCAAAACACCGGCGAGGCGATCGCTCCACTCGGGCAAAAGCTGCAAATCCAGCGCCTGCTCTATCCAATCCGACAGCGCCACCGGCATTAACTGCGTTTCCTCATAAGCAACCGCAATTAGCTTGTGGGACTGACCCTCCCAAACCGGCGCTATCCCGAAAAGCACGTCCCCCGGACTGGCATCGAACAGATAGCGCCTGGCTCCTTGGGGTGCGCCGCTGATAGTGGGGATGGCAAACACCGCCATTGTTCCTGATTTCACGACCCACACCGTATCGGGTGCGTCCAGGGGGAAAGGGGTGTTGCCGGTGCAATTAATTAATGCTATCATTCCGCAACTTACTCGGTTTACTCGGTTCCCGACTTTTGAGATGTTCGCTTTTTTTTGCTAGTCTGCATGTTACCATAAATTCAATCATCGAGAAGGCGTAGCACAGGCGTCTCGCCTGTGCACCCAGCGCGGAAATGGACCGGCGGGACGCCTGTCCTACGTCGAGAAGACGTAGCACCGGCCAGAACGCCTGTGCACCTGCGCCCCTCTCGCAGGGGTTACTTTTCAGTAAACCGCCAAACCCCATCCCAATTTGCTGGCGCACCTCGCTCTAACAGGTAATTCGTCCGACTCAGATAGAGTTCGGCTGTTTTATCCGCAGAATTCACCGCCAAAACCTGTTCAAAATAAAATTTTGCCTTCTCAAATTGCCCTGGACGATATAAGTCTATTCCCTGCTGCATAATCTGCTGAGTTTGCAGTTTTAACTCTCTAACTTCCTCAAGTTCAGCATCCAGGACTTCATAAACCGAGAGGGGTTCATTTCTACCCTTAACAACCACTCTGTCGAGGAACCGGATTTGATATTTTTCAGCGTTGCTGATATTCCGCAGCGCCTGCTCGGAAATCAGCAGAGACACGCCATAAAACTTGGTCAGCCCTTCCAAACGAGCGGTGAGATTGACATTATCGGATAAAGCGTCTCCCTCCATGCGGTTTTCCTCTCCCACCATCCCCAACATCATGTGCCCGACATGGATGCCTATCCCCACTTTCAGGGGCAAGTAGCCTTTTTTTTCCCGCGCCTTATTATACTCGTGAACTCGCCGCTGTTGGGCAACACCGGCAGCCACCGCATCATCCGCACCCTCTGGAAAAACCGCCATAATCCCATCTCCCAGAAATTTGACGATAATCCCATAATTATTGCGAATTTCCGGCCCGACACGTTTAAGATAGGCGTTGACAAAATCGAAGTTTTCCTTGGGGGTCATCCCTTCAGCCAGGGTAGTGAAAGAACGAATGTCGCTGAACATCACCGCCATAATTTTGCTGACGTGATCGCCTAGCTTAACATCCGTAATGCTTTCCTTGCGGAGAAAGCGCAGGTATTCGTGAGGCACAAACCGCCCGTAAGCTTTCAGCAGAGATTCTAGCTGTATGTTAGCATTTCTTAGCTCTTTTTCCCGCGCTTTAACAGTTTGAACCATCTGGGTGAACACCCTTGCCAGCTGTCCCAGTTCGTCGCTGCGTTTGGCGACTTCCACCAGAAGATCTGGTTGAAACGCATCTCGCTCCACCTCTGCAGCAGCCGTCGTCACCTTACCTACTTGCTCGATGTAGGCGGCTTGACGCATAATTTCCGCCTTGAAGAGAGCTTCAGCTTCCTGTCGTTTGAGAAAGTTTATATAAGCTTTGGAGTGATAGCGGATGCGAGCGACCAGTTCCACACGATCGGGCAGTTTTACCAAGTAGTCATTCGCCCCCAGGGCAAACGCTTTTGCTTTGATAACCGGGTCTTCCTTGCTGGAGATCACAATCAGCGGTATATTAGAGGTAGGCACGTCTTTCGCTCGCAGGTACTTCACCAGCAGCAACCCTTCCATTTGCGGCATTACCAGGTCTTGCAGGATAACGGTGGGCAGGCATTCTTTGGCTGCCTTGAGCGCTTTGGTGGGGTCATTACAGTAATGAAAGACGATATCTGCTTCCGGTTTTAGCATCCTGCCAATCGCTTCACCAATAATCGATTGGTCGTCAATTAGTAAAACGGTTATTTGCTCGTCCATAACAGTTATAATAGGTGGGGCAGTCAGAACAGAAACAGGTTCGTCGGTGGGGCTAAAGCCCAACTACAAACCTTTTTGAGTCAGCGCCGACCTAATGAGGCTCGCGGGTGGGGCTAAAGCCCTACTACAAACCTTTTTGAGTCAGCGCCGACCTAATTAGGCTCGCAGGTGGGGCTAAAGCCCTACTACAAACCTCTATGGCGGTTCATTATTAAACATGCAGCATCCTAGCAACTCAGGTTAACTTCTCAAGCAGGGTTGTGGCAATCGCCTCCAGAGATAGCACCTCCACAGCGGCATCCAACTCCACAGCCGCCTTGGGCATCCCGTAGATAGCGCAACTATCTTTATTCTGAGCGATCGTATGCCAGCCTTGCAATCGCAAAGCCCTCAATCCAAGAGCGCCATCCCGACCCATGCCGGTGAGCAAAATAGCAGTCCCCTTACCTTTCCAGTTTTCGGCGAGACTCTGGAAAAATACGTCAACAGACGGACGGTAGGGGTAGCTGGCAGGATTTTTGGTGTACCCAAACGTTAAATCGGGTTTTAAGTAGAGGTGATCGTTCGTTCCCGCCACCAAAACCGTGCCTTTGAGCGGACGTTCGCCCGCAGCAGCCAGCCGCACCGGCAGTGGGGTTTGCAGCGCCAGCCACTCAATAAACCCACTAGCAAATTGACCGTTAACGTGCTGGACAATGACGAGCGCCGCGCCAAAACCGGCAGGTAGCTGCGACAGAATTGCCGCCAGCGCTTTAGGTCCCCCCGTAGATGACCCAATCGCCACTAATGGCACTGCAGACGACTGTTCGCGCCGGCGCTCTAAATTAGCGTAGCGAGAGGCAAACTTCCCTTTGCTGCCGGTAATATCAGGTTTCAGCAATTTGCGAATCCTAGCAATTTTTGCCAGTAGGGTGCTGGC
>JALOOK010000346.1 GCA_025454445.1 Oscillatoria sp. Prado101
TATAGCAGCAGTCATATTGGGCGCGGACAGAAAGCCGGGGGTAGGGGTAGCGTTCCCTCGCACGGGAACGCTACGAATCTAAGTGGCTACTGCTATAGCATATCTCGCCGCGTTTTCTGCAAAAATTATCAAAACTTTACACAATCCGCCCCTAAGAGGTGATCTCTAAAGAAAAAATGAAGTTATAGCACTAGCCACTAAGGTTAGAACATTAGAGTTTGAGGTTGGAGGGAACCCCTGCCCTACGCCTGTACTGCGAATATAAGGCGTAGGACAGGCGTCCCGCCTGTCCTTTGTATTCTAATCTAAGTGAATAATGCTATAGAAGAAACCGGGGTTCTTCCAGAACCCCGGTTTCTGACCACCGGCTTCAATTAATACCCCATGCCCAAATGCCCCATGCCCCATGCCCCATGCCCCATGCCCAATCCCCAATGCCCCAACTATCTGTAGCTTGTGTCGTCAATCAGCCAGCTGCCGGTTGCCGCATCCCAAATCAGGGATAAACGCTGAGACTCTGGCGCAACTCGCCCATCTTTCATAAGGTATGCCAGCCGGACATTCACCACAGCTGACTTAGCGTCAGATTGCACCAGATTGACGATCTGCAGATCCACGCGATCGACTTGCTGCCACCAGTCCAGATAGGAAGCGAAACTGTCACGCGAGTGATTTCTTTTGAAGTCGTAAGACAGCTTCGTCCATCCTTTCTCGTACTGGCGGTTATTGATAAGATTGGAGTAGTAATCTCGCACAGCTTGCTCTGGGGAGGGTCTGGAATTAGAAACAGCAGGCGCTGAGGGCTTAAGATTCGTACCGGCGGACGCATCTGTGTACAAAACATCAATTCGCACCGCATATTTCGAGGTATTATCAGAGGTAATTTCAACATTGTAGTCGCCGGAACTTGGCAGTGTGCCGCTCCACTCAGTGTTGCTCCCGCTCGCCGTTCCCAGCTTTTGGTCTAGCTGGTCATACACCTCCACTTTCACATTTCCTTGCAAAATGATTACCGTAAACTGCTGCCCTTTGGCGCTCTTCACCTGGTAGCGTTTGATTTCTCCGGGGGCGACAGTGCCTCTCACCGTCTTGCCGGTGGAACCGAGACTGAAAGTAACTCGCTGAATCTCAACTTTTACGATTTCGCTGTCAGGCTGCTTTGGATCGGGGCTGGAAATCGCCGGCGGTTTTTTTGTGGGCTTTGCTGTGGGCTTATCCGCAGGCACCGGCGTCGATCCTGTGCCGCCACTCCCTGAGCCCACCGGCGACGGTTGAGAGTGAGCCACAAGCAAACCGATGAGCGCAAATGCGCCCACGATACCGCCCACAATTGCCGGCTTGTGCCAGTCGCCCTCACCTGTAGATTGCGGTGGTTGCGCCGCTACGGTGCCCCGATTAAAACCCGGGGAAACCGCCTGCGTCTGCATCTGAGACATATTGTTGCTCGCTGCCGGTGCTGCCGGTGCGGCGGGGAGGGATTGCAAGGCGGAAAGCATTGCCGGCGCGTTGTGGTAGCGATCTCGCGGGTGAGACTGAATCGCCTTATCCAGCACCGCCACAAAGCCCGGGGTAATATGGCGTGCGTGCCGGTGCCAGACAAATTCGCCGCTGCGGGGATCTATTTCTAACTCTTGGGGAGTTTTGCCGGCGATCAGGAAAATTGCTGTTAGCGCCAAGGCGTACAGATCGCTAGAGAAAAGGGGTTTGCCTGCGGCTTGTTCCGAGGGCATAAACCCCGGAGTGCCAATCATTATCGAGTGGGTGGGGTTGCCTTGGGAATTGAGCGCCGCCCCCATCGCTTCCTTCACCGCGCCAAAGTCAATCAGCACCGGCACGCCATCCCGCTGCCGCAAAATAATATTGTCCGGTTTAATATCGCGGTGGACGATGCGCTGGCTGTGGATGTAATTGAGCACCGGCAGCAGGCTGACCACTATTCCCCGGACTTCACTTTCGGTGAGCCTCCCCCCCGCCCGCACTTTTTCCGTGAGGGTGACGCCCGAGATCCATTCCTGAACTAAATAAAACTGCCCCCTTTCAGAAAAGTAGGCGTACAGCTTGGGAATCTGACTGCTGCCCTCGCCCAGTTCTTCCAAAACAGCCGCTTCTCGCTGGAAGCGATCTCGAACTAGCTGGTAAATCTGGGGGTTGCCGGTGGCGGGTTTGAGCTGTTTAATCACGCACCGGCGCGTTGAAGGCATGTAAGTGTCTTCAGCGAGGAAGGTTTCGCCAAACCCCCCTGCGCCCAGTGGCTTAATAATGCGATAGCGGTTGTTCAGGAGTGCCGGTGCCATTCGTTCCAGTCCGTAACGCTTTTGTTATAAAAATAGCACTGCTTTATGGCAGATGCTCCTAAGAAACCCGGTTTCTCAAAGAAACCGGGTTTCTCGCGCCCCAGGAATCAGCGTTTGGCCTGGGTAGAGGGCAAAGCCTTCCAGAACGGCTGAGCGAATCCCTTGCGCCTGGTGTTGGTGGCGCAGTGAGTGTTGCCCCTGAGTTCCTGATAGTAGCGGTCATCTAGAAAAGAAACCTTGAGTGCGGAACCCGCCACCCGTTTGCGGAACGCCTCCTGGGTGTAGTCTTTGCCACCGATGAGGGCACCGCGCGGATTCGACACCATCAGCTTGCCATTCACGGCCACCGAGTTGACCATATTTGGCCAAAAAGCAGAGCCGCCGTAATTGAACATGGCTGGAATCCGGATAATTTGACTGTCCGTGAGTTTAAACTCCCGTTTGACCTTGGCGATCGTGGGGTTGATTTTCTCGGTTTGTAGCTTCAGGTTGTACGAGATCAAGTTCTTGCTATTGAGCGCTGATTTCACGGTTGTTTCGGAGCTCAAGTCGCGATTGATCAGTTGGTTGCCGTATCCTTTTTTATCGAGTTCTTTCAGGAGTTTGACTCCCTCCTCCGGGCTGACAATCATCATAAGTGGTTTGCCGGATGTGGAGGGAATAAAGCTAACAATCTCGTCCACATGGCGAATCGCCAGCCAAGACGTGTCAATCTCTACAGCAGGGCCTTGAATTTCCTGAGCTTTCAGAAAATATGCCACATCCGGATGAAAGGAAACCGTATCTGACTTGCCGTAATAAATTCGGCCCAGGGGGTAGCCCGGGAGAGAGGGCGTCACTTCCAGGTTGCCGTACCAGTCTGTCCACTGGTTGAGGGGGTCGAGGGATCGGGGCTTGCCAACTTGAAACCAACCGAAGTCCTTGTCGAGGAGGTTGCGGGCAAAGGTGTCCGCCACCCAGCCGCGATTGCCGTTGAGGACGACGTTGATCTCGCGCACAGAAGACTTAGCGGGGAACTGGACGTAGCCAATTTCCATTGTATCTTGCTTCCAGACGGTGCCTCCTGGCACGACATTAACCTTAGCGCCGGTGGCTTCCACACCGGTTTTGATTTGGGAGACAAACTGTTGGTTGGCTGCGCCCCGGAGGCTGACGTAAAGTTCCTTAACCGGCGCGGTGTTGGGCAGCATAATCCAAGGAACTACCCGCAGCAGCACGGTATCTGAGGCGAGTGTCGCGCCGTTTTTCTGAGCTTTTGCCTTGAGGGTGAGGAAGCCGTTCCAGTTGCGGTTGGCGAATTGTTTCGCCTCCACCCCCAGGACAATGTCGCGGCTGTACTCGAGGGACTTCTCGCCGTCAAAGTCGGCTGGCTGCCATCCCTTTTGGGTTTTTTGGAAGATGTTGATATAGGGGCGGGATTTCTCGTCAGCTTCCAGGAATATTTCAGCATTGGCAAACCGCTCACCCAACTGCAAGTGTATTTTTGCGAGATCGTCAGCATCGATGTCGCCGTTCACCTTGCTGTCTTGCCAGTCTGGGCTGCCGTTGCCGTCATCGTCGTCGCTGTTAAACAGCATGAAGGCACCTTTTTGCCACGACCATGTTTGATGGTTCGGGTAGTCGTTTTGATTCACCTCTCCGTCGCGGTTGGTGTCGCCGTAAAGGCTAAAGCTGTTTTTCTCCAGCCTGGTTTCTGTGGCCACCAGCTGCACGGCGAGCGCTTGATAGGAATGGGAGAGGCTATTCGACAGGGAGTCATCTCCGTAGAGCGCGAAACCGAGCCCGATGGAGCATGGATTGGGGTCAGTCTGGCGGCGTTCCTGGGCTTGCTTCCCGGACGGGACAGATTTGGCTTCTGAACGGGTTTCAATTAACGAACAAGATGCCGACGGGGCGATGGACAGGGGGCTGTACATGAGTTCCATGCCACCCAACATGCCCAAGGCACCCGTCACCGCCAGCGCCAAACACCGAAATCGGTGCATAAAGTTTATCCTCACACTCTGATTCATGTTCAAAAGAAAGATTGTACTAGAATTTCTGATGGCGTGGGAATGCCGCAATCTCCCAGGCTGCCGGCTTGTCTTGGCAGCCAGAAAACTGCCGGTTTCCCAGAGCCCCCCAACAGCCGGCAACTCCTCACCGGGATGCCGGCATCTCCTGCTGAAAGCAAGTGTGCCGCCGGCGTTGGGCGATCCTTCTCTTACGATCCCTCACTTCCCTTGGCAAATCAGGACTGAAGTAGGGGTGCGGCACTGCCGCGCCCCCACTCCGGGGTTGGCAAACCGATGGCTTGCGCTTTTATGCAGACTTATTATGCCGGATTTTCTCTAATTTAATCCCTGTAATCCAATCCGAAATCTGATAAATTGTAAATTTTAAGCCGGGATAATCACATGTTCTTTTAGAGATGATAACTGCTGTATATAGCGGTTAGAATTGAGCCAAACTTTTTGTTTAAATAAACCGCCAATACGCGCCCGTTCGCCAAGGAAAGAAAAGAGAGAGTCTCCGGAGAAGGTGCCATATTCTGAAGTATACGCCAGAAACCCGGTTTCTTAAATAAACCGGGTTTCTCAGTACCTCACTGCTCTGAAAAACGCTATAGCTTGCCGCATTGCAGCTTGAATGTATTTGGGTAGCATTTTGGGGCTCGCTGAGGTGCAGTCTATTCTATTATAAAAGGTAAGGTTCAAGTAAGAGACTTGCAAAATACAGAGTTAGCAAAGTCTTGCTAAATAAGCATATATTGTGCAATTTTAACACCGTACACCAAAGGTTTCCGCGCCCCATAGACGGGGAAAGCAGTCAGCGCTGGCTCGCTTTTTATGCCTGATATCATATCGTTGAACTGCCGGAATTCAGTTGCCAATACCCCATCGCCCAGTGCCCCAATGCCCAACCATCGATATATTACCGGCATTCAACCTGACGGATTGAAGATAACTTTTCTGCGAGGGAATCTGACCGGCTGCAGGGGGGCCCAACCGGCAAAGGTTGGCAGGAAAAGCGCTGGGGTGCTGGGGCGATTACCAAATAGAGGTTGCCGGCTGTGAGCTGGGCTTTTCTGGCTGTGAGCTGGGCTTTTCGGGGGTGGGAGGGGGAGTTGGCGCTGCAGAGGGTGCCGGGGCGATTTGCTCAATGGGGTCGGTGTTGAGGTACTCGTTGAAATCGATGGTGCCGTCATTAGGAGTGTCAGTATCATCGCTGCTTTCCAAAAGCGGGCC
>JALOOK010000347.1 GCA_025454445.1 Oscillatoria sp. Prado101
ATGTTGCGATACTCTTTTAACAAGTTTTAGCGCAAAAGAGACGTGCCGGTGTGACACACTGCCAAACTCTCTTAAAGCAGGTGTGGCTGACAATAAAAATATTGTATCATTAGAGAAACGGGGATCATCCCATTTTCGTAATCCCCCTCACCCCCTACCCCTCTCCCACAAGGGTAGAGGGGATAATTCTTTATTTTTCCCCCCTCTCCCGACCTGGGAGAGGGGGGTTAGGGGGGGGTGAGGGTAAACCTCTTTGCAAAAAAGGGATGATCCCGTTCAAATTCTTCCGCAGCTGCACACTTCTCGGCGTCAGAGTCGGAAACCCATAAGGAATTAAATACTCTCCTCTCCTAATCTGCGAATTCGTATTGTGATTCCTAACCTCATACCCCATACCGCGCAAAACTTGCAAGCAATAAAACACATCCTCAGTATTAACTCCCCACAGCAGTGCCAAATCTTGCACCGGCAATTGAGTAGCCACCCCTATCCCACTCACCACACCTTGAACCACACGCCAGAAAGGCTCAACCCTTAATTGCGGATCAAAACTCATCACCCCCCTGATGCGCGGAGTGTACTGGTAATAACCGGCAAGCTGAACCAAATCCGCCTTACCCGTCACCTCAACCAGTTTTTCCTCAAACGCCTTCCACAGTGCCGTAAACACCGGCTTCTCTAAATCCTTAGCGCACAGTTTGACCTTTCTTGTGCCCAACCCCCAATCCTCACGCCCCGAAGATGGGAACACCTCAATCAGATATTGATTCTCGTCTCGATCCGTCTCACCGGCACCCGCGACTATCTCCCAGCACTTCTCATTCATATCGTACCTCAAATTCCCCCTCACGCTGTTAGGAACTTCTCTCTCACTCCAGGCAAAATCCGCCAAGGACAAAAATCGCACTGCTTCCCCCTGGAACACACCCCCTGCCGGTGACGCCTTACCGCCGGCGAGTGCGATTGCCTCTCTAGCCTTTTCAGCGTATCTTTCCGTCAGCTGGCGCTTGCGCTGCCTAAATCCCAGCTCCTTTTCCGGCGGCAAGTAATGCATTGGAAACGGTAACTGAACCCCCATCACTCGATCCAAAATACTCAGCGCCAAAATCCTCCCCAGCTGCGGCGGCACAGAATTCCCAATCTGTTCCACACACACGGCTCCATTCCCCACAATCTCATACTGATCAGGAAACGTTTGCAGCCGCTTCAGTTCTGCAATTGTGAAGCGCCGGTTTTCCCAGCTAAAAGGGCCGGTGTACTGTCCCCCCTGCGCCTTAATCGTCCGCACCGGCATCTCAGGGTCAGCCTTATAAAGAAAGTCCGAAAACTTCGACCGCCAGCTAAACACCGGCTGCGGGTGCCCCATTTCCTCCGTATAAAAGCTATAATTCAACCCCGGAGGAATATTTTCCAGCAAATGCCCGTAGCGCCCGCCAATCCCCGCCTCAGCGCCAGACGTATCCGCACCGGCAACCGCCTCCAGAGCTGTATAAAAAGGCTCCTGACCCGGAGAATCTGGCCCGTGAGTCGGACAGGGAAACAAATAATTCCCTTCCTTCAGCCCAACAATAAACAAACGCTCCCGATGCTGCGGCACACCATAATCAGCCGCATCCAGTATGCGATAAAAAATCCTGTACCCGGCATCCTTAAAAGCTTTCTGGATTTGCCGCCAAGCCTCCCCTTTCTGAGCGCCTATTATACCATAAACATTCTCAAACAGAAACCCTTTTGGCTGCAGCGCCTTCAGCAAGCGGACATACTCCTGAAACAGCGTTCCCCTGGCATCGCTCGTTCCCGCCACCCCAGCCGCCCTGCGCCCAGCAGCCGAAAACGTTTGACAGGGCGGCCCCCCAATGATAAAATCTACCTTTAGCTGTGAATCCGGGACAAACTTCCTGATATCAGCGCAGGTGGGGTGAACCTTCGACAGCCATTTCCCGGGCTGCGAATTTCTCTCCAGCGTTCGCACATACTTCGCTTCAAGCTCCACCATCTGAACAATCTCGAAACCGGCATCATGGAAACCAATATCCAGCCCGCCACCGCCAGCAAACAAGCTGAGAGTCTTAATCGGAGAATGGCCATGTTCCGCGAACCACCGGCGCAGAGATTGGCCAAACCTGTCTGGCCAACCCGCGCCCCGACTGACGCCAAGTGATGCTAGCATCTCCTGGAACCAGACAGCACTAGCCGGCTCCTGACTGGGCAAATTTACATCCAAGGACACTTCTTTCATCGTAAAATCTAAACCTAACAGTCCCTATTTCACTATAGCGGTTCTCAGTTGGATGAACTATGGCCCAGAAACCCGGTTTCTTAAAGAAACCGGGTTTCTCAGTACCTCACCTCGGATGAGAAACGCGCTTATCTCACAAAATCGCTTCTTCCTTGGCGACTTGGCGTCTTGCCGGTTTAAATTAAAGTTAAGAACACCCAACCCAACCCACACCATGCAAATCACCCAGTACCTCCACACCGCCGTACTCGTTTCCGACCTGGAGCGATCCGAAAAATTTTACGGCCAAATCCTCGGACTTCCCAAAGTAGACCGCACCCTAAAATACCCAGGAGCCTGGTATCAAATCGGAGACATTCAGATACACCTGATTCAAGACACCGGCTTTCGAGCCGAAATGCAGAATCCCGAAAAGTGGGGGCGCAACCGGCACGTCGCCTTCGGCGTTGCCAACCTAGAAGAAGTCAAAAAGCAGCTGCTCGATCGCGGGTGCCAAGTGCAGATGAGCGCCTCCGGTCGAGCCGCCCTCTTCACCCACGATCCAGACGGCAACATTCTAGAATTCAGCCAGATGTAGAGGCAATTCACCAATTGCTCCTGCAACCATGAAAATCATCGCATATTCCTACAGCGACCCGCTGCTCGAACCGGCACCCGACCCAACCATCTGGGGCTGGGAAATAGACAGAGTATACCAAGATTTAGGTCAGCGCTTCCAGCTGCTCCAGTTGCTGAGCGACTGCAAAACAGCGCCGGCGGATTATCTCTTAATTCGGCGTCTGGAAGAACTGGGCGACACCGTGGGTGAAGTTTGCGATCGCATGGCAGAATTGGAAGCCCTGGGCATCGAACTGATTGCCACCGAATCAGCCACCCCCACGGGTGCCGGTGTGCGAGCCGATTTACTGAAACTGCTGAAAGAAATCCAGCAAAACCAGCGCAGTCGGAGCATCCGTTCTGGACACGCCCGCAATCGCCTGAAAGCCCTGCCCCCTCCCGGAAAAGCCCCCTACGGATACCGGCGGGGCAAAGATCGCTATATTATAGATCGGACTGCAGCGCCGGCGGTCAAAGATTTTTTTGAGCACTTTCTCCTCTACGGTTCCGTGCGCGGTGCTGTTCGCTACCTCGCGCAAAAATACGGCAAAAAAATCTCCGTTTCCACCGCTCGCCAGTGGCTGACAAATCCCGTCTATCGCGGCGATTTGGAATATCAAAATGGCGAGGTAATTTCCAACACCCACGCCCCCATTGTATCGCGGGAAGAAGCAGCCCAAGTCGAGCGAATTCTGCGCCGCAACCAGCGCATTTCCCCCCGCGCCGCCAGCGCCCCCCGCTCGCTTGCCGGTTTGGCAGTTTGCGGCGCGTGCCAGTGTCCCATGACAGTCTCCCGCGTCACCGCCCACCGGCAAGATCGGGAATACCTCTACCTGCGCCCCACCGGCTGCCCGAAACAGCCCAAATGCCGCGCCATTGCCTACGAAAAAGTGCTGGAGCAAACCATTGAGGGCATTTGCCGCGACTTGCCCCGTGCGGTTGCCGGTTTGAATGCGCCGGATATGGATGCAGTTAAGAAAGAGATTGCCGGTGAGATTGCTGCCAGAGAGCAAATCCTCGCTCAGCTTCCAGCACTGTGCGAGCTTGGCATCCTCGACAGCGAAACTGCTGACTTGCGAGCTTACAAACTCCGCACAGAAATTGCCGAACTGCAAAGCCTGGTGGCTCAGCTGCCGCCGGTGAATTTGCGCACCTACGCGCAAGCGGTTTCCATCCCGCAGTTCTGGCTGGACTTATCAGAATCAGAGCGCCGGTTCTACTTTCGAGAATTCATCCGAAAACTTGAAATTGTCCGCCAAGATAGAGGCTGGCAGCTGCGAATTATTTTCAGTTTTTAGCAAATATTAAGATTTCTTTGTTAAGATTGCCTCCTGTGGGCAGCCAACCTGTCCGCAGCTTTTGGACTGGCGCACCGGCAACTCCACAACAAAGGTAGTGCCAACACCAGGCGTCGAAAGGCAATAGATTTCGCCCCCGTGGGTTTGCGTGACAATCTGGTGGGAAATGGACAGCCCCAAGCCGGTGCCCACACCCATCGGTTTAGTAGTAAAGAACGGCTCAAACACTCGCGCCAGGACATCTGGGGGCATGCCCAGCCCGTTGTCGGAAATACTGATGGAAACTCGGTCTGCGCTCAGCGCTTCAGTTACAATCGCAATCTGCTTCGGAACGCAGCAGCCATGACTCGCTTCCTTCGCCTGGAGAGTATCAATCGCGTTACAGATCAGATTCATAAAAACCTGATTCAGCTGATTGATGTGGCACTCCACCGGCGGCAAATTCCCAAACTGCCGCACAATCTCAATCTTTTGCTTGTAGCGGTTGTGCAGCAGCACCAGCGTACTTTCAATACCGGCATTCAGATCCGCCGGTTTCATCTGCGCTTCATCCAGCCGATAGAAATTCCGCAAATTGAGAACCAGCTCTCTAATCCGGTCCGCCCCCAGCTTCATAGACTCAACAATGCGCGGCAAATCTTCCAGAACAAAATCCAGCTCCGCCTCCAAGAGCGCCTCTTCCACCGCAGAGCTGCGAGTTGGGTAAGCCGACTGGTATGCTTGCAGAACCTTCAGCAGAGCCTCTACATGCTCCTCCACATAGGGCAAATTGCCGTAGATGAAGTTAATCGGGTTATTAATCTCGTGAGAAATCCCGGACACCATCTGACCCAGCATCGACATCTTTTCCATCTGTACCAGATGTTCCTTCATCCGCTGCATTTCTGCCAGCGCTTCAAAGAGACACTGGTCTTTGTCCTGCAGCTCCTGGGTCAGTTCGGCGACCTTTTGCTCCAGTTCCGCATTGCGTTCTTGCAGTTCGTTCACTAAATTATCCATTTTACCCAATCCCCCTTTTCCATTCACTTACAGCCAGATACAGTACAGCAACCTATCGGGCGATCTGCCAGCTTCATGTAAGATTAAAACTCGCCGGCGGTTGGCCAGATTTAAATTTTCTTGATTTGCCCATCAGTGCCCGACTCAGTGCCCGACTTATCTTTACTTTACCCGTAAACCCAAAAGGTACACTGTGATCCAGATCGCGTTACAATATGTTTCTCGTCAATTTCTTGCTGAGGCATGGGGGCAGCGGGCGATCGGGTAGCGGCTTCGATTGCCACCGGTAGCGGCTTCGATTGCCACCGGCAGCGGCTTCGATTGCCACCGGCAGCGGCTTCGATTGCCACCGGCAGCGGCTTCGATTGCCACCGGCAGCGGCTTCGACGCTCCCACCGGCTCCCCTCACCACTCACCCCGAAAAAGAAGGGGAGAGCGGGAAATTTTCCCACTCTCCCATTGGAATCACTCCTCACTACTCACTCCGCGCCAGACGGGGAAATTCTGCTAGCTGCACTAGGTAGAAGTGCCCTTCTTTTTGCTAGAGAAGTCAGTTTTGCCAATATTACGGACATTCATAACCTTGCTCAGTAAATCAAACCAAAAAGATGAACCCATCGCAATCGCAAGCCCACTGACGAGCCAGCCCAAAATCCGCTTTATGTAAGGAACAGGCCATCCTTTCTCCCCCTGATCCTGCTGTTGCTTGTTAGCAGCGCTCCATCCCACCGGCATGGAAACGTCCTCTAGCGATTTTCTCAGGCTTGTCTTGATTGCTTCCAAAGGCTCTGCTGTCCGATTCCCATTACTGACCACCTGCTCTGCATTCTCAGTAATCGCTGCTCGCAGCACAGAATCTTTTGACAAGCTATTCACGATGTATAACGTATCGGCATTAGCAGTCACAGACACCACTAAACCCATCAAAATCGCCACCCCTTTGGCATTCCGCTTATAAACCCCAGACGCTCGCTCCATTGAGCGGTCGAACCAGGTTTCAATTTGCTTTTGCAGGTTGCTGATGTCATCATCAATGCTATAATCCCCACTCTTCACACGATCGGCCAGTTCAGCCAGACTCTGCTTGAGAGACGCGGGCAAATTATCGATTAACTCAGCAATTACTTTATAGGTGGGACTGTCCTTATCTTGAATCGCCCTTTCAAACTCTGCGTAGCGTTCGGGATTTTTTATAAGGACTTGAATCACTTCCGTTAAAGTGGGCTTTAAGATCAGCAGTAAGGCTTTTTTCTCAGCTTCCCCAAAAACATCTTTCCGCAGCAATTCTAGCCGTCTGAGAAATATCTCGCCGGCGCGAGATGGCTCGCCCGCGCCCGATGACTCACCCGCGCCTAAGGCAACCTTGCAATTCTCAACATAGGTGTTCAGCTTGCCCGACATCCGATCAACGGTCACCTCCAAGCTAGTTCGACCGGCTTGTAAATCAGCAACAATAACGTCAAGGCTTTCCGCAAACTTCTTGAGATTTTTCTCAATTAAGGATCTCTCCTCCTCAACCAGATTCGATTCATTTAAAATCTCTACTAGCTCTCCCAAGAGTCCATCTTGCTTAAACCGCTCCACGCGCGAAACAGTCAGCGCCTGAGCCAAGGGTTTAAGTTTCAAGGTGTCAACGAGCGTCCGAGCAAATGTCTCCGCAGGAATATAAGAAGGACCGGAAGATTTCCCGTCAAAAACATTGTCGCTATTCGGCACAAATCGGCGATACAAGCCCACCACTGCCTCACTCAGCCGGCGGAAAGACTGGGCAAGCAGTCCTTTGGCTTCCTGATTCAAGTTCCTCAGCAGAGGGTGATCGTAAAGTGAATTAGCCAGCGCTCGCGCTTGACGAGCGTTCGCACTGTCGTCAGTGCCACCGGCTATCAGCACTTCAATGGATTTCTTTAAATGTTCCGCTCTCCACTGCAGCAGGGTGGTGATCAGTTCTTGAATTTCCGACGCCAGCAAGCTTAATATCAGGTAAATAAAAATTAAGCCTACGGCAATATCCACAATCAGAGGTATGTTCATTTGTCTCCAGCCTCAAATCGATTTATCCATCTACAGCACCTCAGCCGTCCCCTCCGGAATTTTGGCACCTCACTGATTCTACACTAAAATTGCAAAATATACCTCCTGTTTTTTGGTGTCCCGCTCCTTGGCGAGCCAGCGTGGTCGCGGACGCCGGTGCTAACTTTATATCAAAGTCCGGTACAGGTGCGAAAAGCCCGCACACCCCGGAACGCTTGTTTCGGGAGTATTTTTTTCAGAAAAGGAGTTTTGAAGAAGGGAAAATGGGGAGAGATTGCCAGGGTAAGGCTTTCAGAGTTGGCGTGCCGGTTTAACGCGCCTTTAATCGCCGCAGGACATCTGTCTCAGATGTCCCGTAGCCTGTCCAGTCGCCTTTCTGGCACTTACAACCGATATTCCTACCCAACAATCATCGAACCGATACCCTGATCAG
>JALOOK010000348.1 GCA_025454445.1 Oscillatoria sp. Prado101
CGCTACCGCAGGGGTGATGCTGTCACCACTGCACCTGTGGGGAGGAACTTGACCTAGTTGTCACACCCTCATGGTTGTCAAGTTGTCAAGGTTCTGTTGGATTTACCCCATTACAACATGCCAGCCGTCCCTAGGGACGGCTGAACGAATCGCACATCTGACTTAATATTAAACCGGCTTAGCTTGGGCTACCTGAATCAACCGAATAATTTCATCTTTCCGCACGAGTCCCACGATCTCGCCATTGTCGCGAATCACCGGCAGCTCAGTCACCTTTTGCGTTTCCAGCAGCGCCACCACTTCCAGCAGCGACTGCTGGGGTTTAACTGTGGTGGAGAGTTCCACCGGCAGCGCCAGCTCTCGCACCTGAGTGTGTGGCCAGAAATTTGTCGGGACGGTTTTCAAGTCATCGACGGCAATCGCACCAGAAAGTTGCCCAAAATCATTCGTTACCAAAAACTTTGACCGGCTCGGTTTGCCAATGATATAATCGTTGGCGAAGTCTCGCAGAGAAAGACGCTCTGACACAATCGGGCTGTCCGGCGTCACGGCATCGGCGGCGGTCAAACCGGCAAGCTTGTTCTGCAGTGTGGCGTACTGGGCGGAGCGACCGGCATTGCCCAGCAAGAACCAGCCGATTAATACATTCCACAACCGACCGAAAACCAACCCAGAGATGATGGCTATCCAAGCCAAAATCTGGCCGGCACGACTGGCAAACACCACGCCTTTATAAGGATTGCCGGTGATTTTCCAGACGATTGCTTTGAGGATATTGCCGCCGTCGAGGGGCAATCCAGGAATCAGATTGAACAGCGCCAGCGCCAAGTTGATGGAGGCGACGAGTGTGACAATCGCCGCCGGCGCACCAGAGATGCCGGTGCTGACGCCAATCGCTGTGAAGATCCCGAACAGCGCAAAGCTGACCAGCGGGCCTGCGATGGCCACCCAAAACGCCTCGGCGGGCGTTTTTGACTCTTCTTCCAGGTGGGCCAGCCCCCCAAACAGGAACAGCGTGATCGATTTTACATTAATTCCCTGCCGCAGAGCCACAAAGCTGTGTCCCAATTCATGCGCTAAGACGGAGGCAAACAGCAGCAGCGCTGCCAGCAGTCCCAGCAGCCAGGGCAGCGCTCCACCCAGCCTCGGAAACCCCTCCGCTAATTGACTCCCGTAGCTAAACGTCACCAGCCCCAGGATAAAAAACCAGGACGGATGGACGTAAAGCGGAATGCCAAACAGATTGCCAACGCGAAAGCCATTCATTTGGGCCACCTCTTGTTTCACCTTTGATAGGCTGTTTTCGCCTCTTCACTTGCTTTCATTGTAACGAAATGTAAAAAAAACCGTTCAGTTTGCCGGCTGCCGTGGTATCCGTCCGTTGCGGTTCGGTTATGCGATTGAAAGGTGAGGAACGCAGATGCTTCCCGCAGAATGCGCAGATTTACTCTCGTCCCCAGGCGATCGATAGAAAAGCATTTTCCAGTCAGCAGAGCCTCCCTCCAGATATTATTATGACTTTTCACAGGCACTTTTCTGCTGATTCAGTATCTTCTGCAGAAGGCACTTGCGGCTCTGTAGCCCGACGGTTTTGCTGACAGTAACCTCCAGCGTGGGAGGCTGCTGCCAGAGGTCTTTCTTGTGGCAGAAGTCTCAGGTTAAACTCCTGGAAGCCTGAGGCGTAAATTTGCCCGCGCCGGGATTGACATCAAATAGTATTTATGGTAAGGCTGTGGATTTAAAAGCTGAGGAAGGAACCCGCTTGGATGAAATAGCCAGCTTCTGGCTGGAAGTGCTGGGTATTGAGAAGCAAGAACCTCTCAAGGATGCCCCGCAAAAAATTAAGAAAATTATAGAAGGCTTGACAAAAGAGCGATGCTTGCTGTTTCTGGATAACTTGGAGGATATCTTGCACCCAGCCAGCCATCACCAAGCGGGAAAGACTTGCATTTAAGGAAATGTCTGTCTTCCCCGAAAAAAATGGCTGTGCTTCCCGAAGGAAAGCGCAGCCAGAGATTAAGAAGCCAATGAGTGAGCCGGCGACTATCCCAAGCTTTCAGATTTTTGTTTGCTCTTGCGCAGCGAACCGGCACCCAAAGCACCGAACGCCAACATACCCAACACACAAGAGGGTTCGGGAACGGGTTCGGGGGTGACAGCGCCATTGCGAGCAAAGAATAAATAGCGACCATCCACAGAGCTATTTAAGCTGTTGTAAATCAGACCAGTTTGCTGATTGCTATCCAAGAAGGCACCATTGACCGCTGAACCAGCCAACTCAAAGAATGACCCTGGGGTGCCAGTGCCGTTGGAGAAACCGGCACGAGCGGAGCTGCCACCGAGACCATTTGAGCCGCCACTAGCACTCCCAGTCTCCCACTGGATCTGGTCGTAGTTGAACTCAAAGTCAAAATTGCCCGCCCCGGTGTCGGAGCGGTCGATCATTACCAGTTGGAACTGGTTCAACTTGTCTGTGCTCTCGTAGTA
The DNA here is from genome assembly GCA_025454445.1 of Oscillatoria sp. Prado101. Lineage (GTDB taxonomy): Bacteria > Cyanobacteriota > Cyanobacteriia > Cyanobacteriales > Oscillatoriaceae > Oscillatoria. The sequence continues at coordinate 2,488 of JALOOK010000348.1, forward strand.
ATAGCCAACAGGGTCCCAGTTGACAGCGAAAGCGTTACGACCGTCTACAGTGGTTTGCCCGTAAGTCACCTCCGCTGAATTCGCCGGGCGGGTATCCACATCAGCGAAGAACGGCGCTATTATGGGCGTATACGTGCTGGTGAGGCCGAAAGGCGTGTATGTAGACAAAGGCCCATTAAACGTTACGTTGCCATTGTTGTTGACAAAAAGGGAGCTGTAAGTCTGGCCAAAGAAGTTGGCTGTAAATCCCATATTAATTGCCCCGGTACTGCCATCGTCATTACCGGGTAACGTGCTGATGCTGGGGCTGTAACTTAAGTTCCGCCGGATTGCCCCTGCCTCAGCAGCTTGAGTCGTGGCCAAACTGAGGGCGGCCAGCATTGCCAGTGTCAGAGTTGATTTCTTTACCAGGTTGGAAGCCAAGGAGTAATTCATACATGTATCCAGTCTGATGTTCAGCGCAGGAATGCTCAGAACTGCGAGTAGCTGAAGCTGTAGCTAATCAGCAGCCTGTTTGGCCAGCGCTTACTGGAAAATGCTGTCATCAATGGCAACCGTAAAAAGCTCTGGCAATTACGCGATTGAGCTCCCCTTAATTATCGGTTAACGCTGGTCTTTTCTGAGTGATTTCCTGACTTCCTTCCAATCTAGCCTGCCTGGAGTGCAGTTTATATAAAATTTCCATGAAGTTTCTGTAAAGTTTTGATGAAGAATAAAGGCGGTTTAACTGCTAAACTTTAGGTGCGACACGGGCAGTGAATTTCAGTCCTGGCAAGCCCTATGGCCAAGACCGGGACATCTTAAAGATGCTATTGGCGCTCTCCGTGAGGGGTTAGAGCTACAGCTAGTTCTGAGGTGATTAGCTGCTTTCCAGGCTCTAGATACTGCGACAAACGAAGCCCGCCTAAGAAAGCGCGGCGTGCGCCAACGCGGGCGTTCGAGTAGAGCGAGATTCTATCGCATCGGGCATCATCGCCAGATCGCCAGATCGCATTGGACATCATCGCCAGATCGTATTGGGCAAAAGCTGTGAGTCTTCTATGATGCGCCCGGGGCTATGCGCCAGGGGCCATGCGCCATGCCATTAATGTCCTAATCTAAGTGAATACTGCTATAAAAATCTGTGGGGTTTTTTCGAGGAAAGAGGGGGACGAAAAGTTCCCTCGAAAGCTCCCTCACCCGGTACGGGGGAGGGGTTGGGGGTGGGGCCAGACCCCCTATCGATTCGCCAACAGCTTCATTTTAAAAGGCAGATCGAAAGCGGAGAAGATCGGCCACGAATCCACGGGAATTCAGCGGGGCTCCCAAGTGATTTCGATTGGCCTTAGGGCCTTTCGGCATGCGGCTCCCTGGGCTTTCCTGCGGATCGTCTTTTTGCGGAATGTGGGATGCGCCCTGTCAGCGTTTGCGTCCCATATCCCCCATCCCCCGCCTTGCATGTGCCCCGCCGCACCTGTCGCAGAACCCGCCGGAGAACAGGGGCGGTTCTGTTCAAAAATGGCCTCTCCCCCTCACAGCAGCATTCCCGCAATACAAGCCGTCATAAAATTAGCCAGCGCCCCCGCCACCATTGTGCGCACACCAAGCCGCGCCAAATCGTGCTGGCGCTCCGGAACCATGCCGCCAATTCCGCCAATAGTAATACCAATCGAGCCAATATTGGCAAACCCGCACAGTGCGTAAGTCGCGATAATTTCAGCCCGTTCCGAAATCGCCTGAGCTTCAGTCAACTTCTTTAAATCCAGATAAGCAATAAACTCATTCAATATCGTCTTCTTCCCCAACAAAACCGCCACCTGTCCGCAGTCAGCGAAAGGAACGCCCATCAGCCAAGCCACAGGTGCCATCAAAAAAGATAGCAGCCATTCCAAAGACAGCTGCGGCAAACCGACTTGCGCTCCCGCCCAGCCCAGTAGCGCATTCACAAACGCCAGCAATCCCAAAAAAGCAATCAGCATTGCGGCAACATTGAGCGCCAGCCTCATTCCTTCCGACGCCCCTGCGGCGGCGGCGTCGATGGCGTTGCTGTAGGTTGTCTTCATTTCAACATCCATCTTGCCCGCTGTCAGCGGTTCTTCCGTTTCTGGGTAAAGCAGCTTTGAAATCGCCATAGATGCCGGTGCCGACATCACCGAAGCCGCAATCAGGTGACTGGCGGGCACCCCAAAAGAAAGATAAGCCGCCATCACGCCACCGGCAATCGTGCCAAATCCCGCAGTCATCACCGAGTGCAATTCCGATTGCGTCATAGTCGCCACATACGGCTTAATCAGCAGCGGCGATTCCGTCGGGCCCAAAAAAATATTGGAGGCGCAAGAAAGCGTCTCAGCACCTGATGTTTTCATCGTCTTCAGCATCACCCACGCCACACCCCGCACCGCCTGCTGCAAAATGCCGTAGTGGTACATCACGGTAATGAAAGCCGAGAAAAAGATAATCGTCGGCAGCACCTTGAAGGCAATAAAGTGTTCGCTAAAGTTGTCACCAAAAACAAACTTAGCCCCGACGTCAGAAAAATTCAAAAAAACCGTCATCACGTCGCCCAGGAACTTAAACGCCCTAAAACCGGCATCAGTCCTGATAATCAGCAGCGCCAAAATCAGCTGCAAAGCAATCCCCCACAGCACCGGCTGCCACCGCACAGCCCGCCGGTTGGCAGAAAAGGCGTAGGACAGCCCGACAAAGACTCCCAGCCCCAGCAACGAAATCGCCCGTTCCATAAAACCCCAATACCAATCCTTGCAAAAAATCCGTTTGATTGGGATTGATTATATAGCGGTTCTCAGATTAGTAAGGTACTGAGAAACCCGGTTTCTTTAAGAAACCGGGTTTCTGGGCCATCGTCCCTCAAACTGAGAACCGCTATAAGTTCAGGGGCTAAAATTTGACCCTCTGGCTCGCGCTCTGGTTTGACCAGTCAGCCCCCAATCCCAAATCTAAAATTTAACATTCCGGTCAGCCAGACTGCCATTAAATTTAGCTACAATAAAAGGTCGGAGCAAAAACAGGACTCTCCCTGAAAGCAACCCTTG
>JALOOK010000349.1 GCA_025454445.1 Oscillatoria sp. Prado101
CCCTGCTGATTGACTATGATGTTTGCAGCAATTGGGGCAACTGGAACTACACTGCCGGTGTGGGCAATGACGCGCGGGGCTTCCGCTTCTTCAACATCCTCAAGCAATCCAAAGATTACGACCCCCAGGGCGAATACGTGAAACACTGGCTTCCCGAATTGGCAAAGGTGCCGGCTGGCAAAGTTCACGAACCGTGGAAATTATTGCCGGTGGAGCAGCAGCGTTTCGAGGTGCGAATTGGTGTTGATTACCCCAATCCTGTGGTAGACTTATTTAAGTCGGCTGAGGCGAATGAAAAGGTTTACAATGCGGCTCTGTCGCGCAAGTAACGCCGGCGGGGAATAAATTTACCGCCTCTAGGGGCGCGGCAGTGCTGTGCCCCTACGTCCGCTCGTTGCCTCGTTTCAATATAGCGGTTCTAATTGATTTGTGAGACTTTTTTAATCAACCGCCAAGACGCGCCCGTGCGCCAAGGAAAGAAAAGATAGAGTATTTCACAAATCATTTAGAACTGATCGAGTGGGTGATCCCACTTAAACCTCTAGCTATTTTACACTGAAATGGTAGATGATGGAACCTAATGCTATAAACAGGAAACAGAAATTATTCGACCGCTGGGCACCCAACTACGACTGGGTGTTTACCTCAGTATTCTATCAAGCGATTCACAAGCGGCTGCTTGAGTATGTGAATTTGCCAGACAAGCCGAATGTGCTCGACATCGGATGCGGCACCGGACGCCTGCTGACTCGCCTCGCCACCGAGTTCCCCAATCTGCAAGGAACGGGTTTAGATTTCTCTGCTGAGATGATCCGTCAGGCCCGCCGGCGCAAGCCCGATAGTGTTCGCCCCCGTCTCATCTACGTCCAGGGGAATGCTGAGTCTCTTCCTTTCGCTGACGAGCAGTTTGATGCGGTTTTTAATACTATCAGTTTCCTGCACTACCCGAAACCCGAACAGGTATTTTCTGAGGTCAGCCGGGTGCTCTCTCCGGGCGGGCGCTTTTACTTAGCCGATTTCGCAGTTCGCTGGCAAACCTCTCTCCTGGATCTGAGGGTTTCGCCCGGTGGTATCAGACTTTACAGCCCTCAGGCGCGGGAACAGTTAGGCGTACAAGCGGGATTGGGCTGCGCGGGGCATTACGATCTTCTCGGGCCGGTTTTGCTTTCTATTTTTACTAAACAAACCGTCTAGAACTTTACAGGTGATACCAGTAGGGTGCGTTCCGGAGTAACTCACCCTACAAGTCGGTTACCCAGGGGCGTTGCACTGTCCGGTAATTTTTGGCACAATTACTACAGACGCAAACACCAGCAACTATGCAAGCAAATATGCAAGCAAAATCTACAGCAGCACAAACCACTGAGGGGAGAACTGAATCTCTCCCCCAAACACTGTTTTACACTTGGCGGGATTACCGCGCTTCCTATGAACTCCACACACCGGCACATTCAGATGCCGGCAGCAGCCTCCCCCTGCTGCTGGTACACCCGATTGGTGTGGGGCTGTCGCGCCGTTTTTGGCACCGCTTCTGCAAACAGTGGGATCAAACCGGTCGCCGGAATCCGATTTACAATCCAGATTTACTCGGATGTGGGGAAAGTGACATGCCGCGTGCGGCTTACACGCCGGCAGATTGGGCTGAGCAGTTGCAGCACTTTTTGCAGACGGTGGTGGGAAAACCGGCTGTTGTTGTGGCGCAAGGGGCGCTGCTGCCGGTGGCGATTGAATTGGCGCAATTGCAGCCGAATTTGATTCGCGGGCTGGTGCTGTCTGGCCCGCCGGCTTGGGGAATTATGACCAAACCTACGCTTGCTTGGCAGCAAAAATTGACTTGGAATCTGTTAGATTCACCGGCAGGCAGCGCTTTTTACCGCTACGCCCGCCGCCGTCAGTTCCTGCAATCGTTTTCCACTAAACAGCTGTTCGGTGATGCCAATTCGGTTGATGCTGAGTGGCTGGACACTCTGGAAGCCGGTGCGGCAAATCCAGCCAGCCGACATGCTGTTTTTTCTTTCCTGGCTGGGTTTTGGCGAAAGGACTACAAACCGGCAGTGGCTGCCATCGCCCAACCAACGCTTGTTGTTTTTGGGGAAAAGGCATCCAGCATCAGTCGGGAAGGCAAGCAAGAGCTGCCGGCGCAACGTTTGGCTGACTATTTGAATGCTCTGCCGCAGGGGCGGGGGCTTCAAATAAAGGGGCGAAATGTTCTGCCTTATGAGTCTACCCCGGAATTTGTCGCTGCGGTTGCCGCGTTTGTGAGTGAGCTGGAAACTGATAGCGTGAGAAACCCGGTTTCTTAAAGAAACCGGGTTTCTGCGCTCTGACCAGTGAATCCCCTCCCGGTAGGGTGCCTCTGGAACCCTACCCCACTTTTCACCGGCTCTCGATTTCCCTAATGCCAATCATCCTATCGGGGGATTGTGTTTGTGAAATAGCTGGGCAAAATAAAAATTAAAAGAGTCCTACTCCCCCTCCCCGCAGGCGGGGAGGGGGTTGGGGGGTGGGGTTCTTCAGCTTATTTCTGCTCAGCTACTGCTGGGGGCAAAAAAGTGGAAGAAAAATTCAACGAAATTCAACAGGCGGGGGAGTCGGAGTCAGAAATAGTGGATGCCATCCGTAAATTGCAGCAGGAAAATGCGGATATTAAGCGCCAACTTGAGGAGCAAAAAGCGGCGTTAAAAGCAGCCAATGACCGGCTGCTAGAGGAGAGAAGCAGCTGCGAACAGGCGGAAGAAGCGCTGCAGCGAGAGCGCCGGCTGTTTGCGGGAGGGCCGGTGATCATCTTCCGGTGGCGAGCGGAAGACAATTGGCCGGTGGAATATGTGTCTCCCAATGTGACTCAGTGGGGGTTTAATCCTGATGATTTTACCAGTGGCAGATTGCCCTACGCCAGCATCGTGCATCCCGATGATGTGCCGAAAATAGCGGCTGAACTGCAAGCGCATAATGCGGCGGGTTTGGACTCCTTTGAGCAGGACTATCGCATTGTCCGCGCCAGTGGGGAGGTGCGGTGGGTTTGCGATTTCACGGCGGCTATCCGCAACGATCAGGGGGAAGTTACCCACTATGAAGGATATGTTCTGGATATCACCCACCGCCTGCTGGGAGAAAAAGCGCTGCAGGAGGCAAAAGACCAGCTGCAAGCGGTGCTGGATGCGGTTCCGGGGTGCGTTTCTTGGATTGGTTCGGATTTGAAGTATCTGGGCGTGAACCGGTATTTGGCGAAGACTTTCGGGCGCACACCGGCAGATTTTGTGGGTAAAGAATTGGAGTTTCTGAATGTTGAGGGTGTTTTGAAAGAATTTTTGTCGGATTTTTTCGCATCACCAGCACGGGAAGCGTCGCAAGAAATGGTTTTCGCGCACCGACAAAATGCCGGCGCTGCAGTGGGGGGGAAAAGACATCACATCGTAGTCGCTCAGAAGTACCTTCAAGGTGAGGCGGCTGTGTGTGTCGGCGTTGACATTACCGAACTCAAAGAAGCTCAGCAGGCGCTGCAGCAGTCGGAGGAGAAGTTCTCAAAAGCTTTTCGCTGCAGCCCGAATTTTATCACGATCAGCACCCTGAATGAGGGGCGCTACATTGATGTGAATGACAGTAGCCTGCGCATTTTCGGATACCGGCGCGAGGAGGTCATCGGTCGAACGTCCATCGAGCTGAATATCTGGGTCGATCCGCAAGATCGCGATCGCATGAAACAGGCATTGCAAGAGCGGGGTGCGGTTGCTAATATGGAAGTTAAACTGCGCACGAAAACGGGCGAGGTGCGGGTGGGTTTGCTTTCTGCTGAGATTGTGGAGATTGCCGGTGAGCGCTGTTTGCTGGCGATTATTAATGATATCACGGAGCGAGTGCGGGCGGAGGAAAAGCTGCGGGCGGCGCAAGATCGCGACCGCTTGCTGGCAGAAATTGCCCTGCGCATTCGCCAGTCGCTCGATTTGAAACAAATTCTAAATAGCACAGTTTGTGAGATTCGTCACCTCCTGAAATCTGACCGTGTTTATATTGGCTACCAGGAGGATAATTATGAGGCTTTGGTGGTGGCAGAATCGGTGGCTGCAGGCTTACCATCAATGCTGGGATACGCGCTGAAGCGTGACATTTATTTGAGTAAAGTTAATGTGCTATTTGACGGGCATCCGGTTGGCGCTGTTGAGGATACTTCTGCCGTGCCGGTGTCGCCTTATCTGGCGCGATACTATGCTGACTACCAGATTAAGGCGAGCTTGGCGGTGAGGATTGTGGTGGATGAGGAGCCGTTTGGTTTGCTGGTGGCTCACCAGTGCAGCGGGGCGCGTTGCTGGCAGCCTTTTGAAATTGAATTGCTGGAGCGACTGGCAACTCAAGTGGCGATTGCGATTAAGCAAGGGCAGCTCTACCTGCGGCTGGCGGCGCTCAATGCGAATTTAGAAAAGCAAGTGGAGGAGCGCACGGCTCAGCTGCAGCAGCGCAATCGGGAACTGCAGGAACTCAACCAGATGAAGGATTTGTTTTTGCACGCGGTGACGCACGATTTGCGCACGCCGGCGATCGGTGTGTTGCTGGTGTGGAAGAATTTGCTGAGTGCTGCTATACCGGGTGCTGGCGAGAGTCAACCGTCAACAATTCCAGTGGCTCGCTCAATTCTGGAGCGGATGATTCAGGGGAGCGAACGCCAGCTGAAATTGATTAATTCGCTGCTGGATGTTCATGCGAGCGAGGTGCGGGGGATTGCCCTGCAGCGGGAGCCGGTGCGCCTGGGTGAGCTGATTGAATCGATTGGGTCAGATTTGCAGCCTCTGCTGGCAAAAAATCAAGCGACTCTCAGGAATAGGGTGCCGGCTGATTTGCCGGTGGTGAGTGCGGATTCGGGTCAGCTGTGGCGGGTGTTTGAAAATTTGATTGCCAATGCTTTGCATCACAACCCGCCGGGATTGAGTTTGACTGTTACTGCGGCGGTTGAGGGGGGTGAGGGGGAGGAATCGGATTCTCAGATGATTCGCTGCGCCCTGCAAGATAATGGGGTGGGGATGAGTGAAGAGGAGTGCGAGCATCTGTTTGAACTTTACGCACGCGGTTCCCAGGCACGCCGCTCCACCGGCTTGGGTTTGGGGCTGTATTTGTGCCGGCAAATTATTGCGGCGCACGGTGGTAAGATTGGGGTGATTAGCTCGCCTGGTGCGGGGGCGACGTTTTGGTTTACGCTGCCGGTGGGGTATTTTTGAATTTGGAGTTGTGGGCTGCCGGCTGAGAGGTTAATATAAAAAAAGTGAAGTTACAAGAAACCGGGTTTCTTCTGGTGGTTCAGCCGGAAAACTCAGCTTTCCTACAGAAGAAACCCGGTTTCTGGCTCTCTCGCTGTTTTAACAGTTAGTCATTTTTTTGACCGCCGCTGTGAAGGATCGCCAAGGGAGGTTGCCGTTGGAGTCGGTTGCGGGTGGAGTCGGAAGGAGTGCCGGCTGAGAGGTAATTTATAAAAAACGACTTCTATTCGCCGGAATATTGGGGAGTGTGACAGGCAGATTTGCT
>JALOOK010000015.1 GCA_025454445.1 Oscillatoria sp. Prado101
ATCATCTTGCTGGTTCACTAGGGGAAAGAGTAACAGATTGTAAATAGTGTAGCTGCAAAATTGACCGGCAGCCGCTTGCAGGAGGGAGGGATTATTTTCCCAGCCGCCTGCCGGTACAGCGAGCGACTTTATGGATTTTGACGCGACAATTTCAGCCGCGAACCCTCGATTAGCGGGAAGGGAAATTTCTGTGGGTGCGCTCCCTTCTTCTACCGCAATCAGCGACCAAAGTTCGTCTCCCTTACCATCCAGCAGGAAAATCGCTGTGCGGTCAGCTTCTAATATTTTAGAGACAGAGATAGTCAGGAAATTCAGCATGTTGAAAAGAGCGGTGTACAGCGTTTCATCACTCCGGTCGCCGGCTGCATTAATCAGCATGGCCAGAGTGTTGCGGACAGCTTCCTTGGGCTGTATTTCCGCAAGCCGCTTCAGGTCTTCGTGAGTTTTGGCGTACTGGAGGATAACTCCGACTCGCTCATTGAAAACCTGCATGGATTGCCGGTCGTTTTCGTCAAAGCTAGCTTTGAATTGTTCGGGCGCTTTGGGCCATTCAGCCGGTTTGTAGGTGGGGAAAACTCCCGGTTTCCGTTTGTTGAGCAATTGCGTGACGCCGAGCAACTCGCCTTCGGGATTGAACACCGGCATGCACAGCAAGCTGCAAGTGCGGTAGCCGGTTTTCCTGTCTGTTCCTTTGGCGGTTTCCGAATAGGGATGGTCGTACAAGTCAAAGGGAATAATCAGGGGTTTGCCGGTTTCAGCAACTTTGCCGGCAATGCCGGCATTCCGGGGAATGCGGATTTCGTTCAAGGTGCCGTCCGCCATCGGGATTTTTGTCCACAGTTCGCCCCGATCTTCGTCTAAAAGCCAAAGCGTGCTGCGATCGGCGCTCATCAGTTTTTTGGCAGCATCCATCACCCGCTGGAGGATTTCTTTGGTATCCAAACTGCTCTTGTCAAGAGAGCGGGTGGCTTCTGCGAGCGCCGCCGTCGCCCGAAGTTTCTTGGTGGCTTTGTAAGAGGACTGGCAGATTTCCAGAATCCGCCGAATCGGAGGGACAAATTGAGCCAATCGCTCTTCGTCTTCTTTGGTAAAGCCTTTTCTGTCAATTCTCTGCGAGAGTTTCCCCTGCGGACTGTCAGGCTGTTTCAATTTGTTGAGTAACTGGACAACAGCAACCACCTCTCCGGTTTCCGTCAAGAAAGGGAAAGCCAGCATATTATAGGTGCGGTATTGATATTTTTTGTCGAACTCTTTGACGAGACAAGCTCGCGCATCTTGGTAAACCTTAGCCGGGATATTAATAAGTTTATGAGTGGCGGCGACTTGACCGGCAATCCCCTCTCCGACTCGCAGCTGAATATCTAGGAATTCACCACCTTGATTTTCAGCAACAAGCGACCACAGCTCAGTCTTGCCTTCATTCAGCAAAAAGATAGTGGCGCGATCCGCACCGAGTAAATCTCCCACCTGCAAGGTGATATCCCGCACTACCTCATAAAGAGCTTGGTCGGAAATTTTCCCTTCAGCGACATTGGCGAGCTGAGATACCAACAGTTTGGTTTCTAATTCAGCTAGGGTTTGGAGAAACTCGGAGTCGCGGGGGTGGGGATCGGGCTGGATAGCAGCCAGCGTCTTTTTAACCCACTGCGGGTTAAATACGGACTGGTAAATGCGATTGCCAACTTTTAACTCGCCCTGGTGCTTGACTGCTAAACCTGACAGCCGCAGTTCCATCTGTTCTGGACTGTCATCAGCTGGAACACCTCCCTGTCCCACGATTTGCTGGTACAGCTTCAAAAGCTGAACGCGGCGCTGCTCGCTGCGGAGAAGCCGGTCGCGAATCGTTCTCAAATGCTCTGGCTCGTCTTGGCTCTCCCAATTTTCAATGACGCGAGTTCGCACCAAATTTTCCACCCATTCCGCTTCAAAGCCAGCCGGTGGCGACTCCTCTGAATCTACAATCATTTTACATAGCTTCTGAGTCAGGAAAGGCTGTCCGCCTGTCCATAACAGCACGGCTTGCAGCAATTCTTTGTGGTTGTTTGATTTTACTTTTAGCCCCTCAGATACCGGTTCAGATTTATTTAATTGAAAGCCAGCTAGCTCGATAGCTTGTCCAAAATTGAAAGGCGGGCTGTGGTCTTTATCTCTAATTAAATCCGAGGGTGAGGCAACTCCTAATATCGCAAAAGTCAGGCGGTTGTATTCTGGCTGGTCTGCGCGATTGCTGTGGCAAGCCCGAATCAGGCCGAAAAAATCGCTGACCGAGAAGGGCAATCTGAGGACGCTATCAATTTCATCCAAAAAAATGACAATCTCTTTGTCCAACATCGAAGGATCTGTCAGGAGGACATCTTTGAGAAAGATCCCCAATCGCTTGATAGGGGAGAGGGATTTGTACTTGCGCCACCAGCAGTCAAAACCGCCTATCCTGTCAAAGAGGTTAAAACTGTCGGCTAAGCTATAAGTTAAGCTCCCATAAAACTCATTTCTAGTGATGTCCGGGCTAATGATTTCTGTCATGTCAATAGCGGCGCAGACAGCACCTGCTTCCTGAAGTCGCCCCATTGTCTGCACAAGCAAACTCGACTTGCCCATTTGCCGGGAGTTAAGGACGTAACAAAATGTCCTGGCTTTCAAATAGTTATAAAGGTCGTCATCAGCCTGACGCCAGACATAGGTAAGGGCGTCTGCCGGCAGGCAACCTCCAACTTTATATTCGTAAGGTGAATGAGTCATGGTGCCATTTTTACATTTGTAATAGTATCTCGTTACCTCGTTCCCAGCCTCAGGCTGGGAACGGGAGTGTAGAGGCTCAGCCTTGAAAATGTTTGTAGTTGGGCTTTAGCCCAATCGGCGGTCATCGTAGGAGCGCCGAAATTTTTACATAATTATATCGGCTCACTTAACCGCCGGCAAATCCCCGAATGGCCTCAAAGTAGGGGGACTTCCCTTGTTTGGAGATGCCGGCGATCGTTAAGGTGTTGTGATTGCCGCGAGGAATCAGGACAAGCTGTTTCTTTTGTGCGGCGGATCTGCGGTAAAGTTCTTGCGCCTGGGCGGGAGGAATCAGGGAGTCTTCTTTCCCGTGTATAATTAGAGTGGGGATTGGGATTCTGCTGATTTTAATGCTGTTGGCAAACCCGTCGCGCTTTTCGTCCAATTCGTTCACCGGCATCCCCAGACGCTCTAAAAGTGTCTTTGTTTCGGCAAAGCCGCTCTCGACGATTAGCCCCGCCAGTTTGTCGGCTGCGTGCACAGCCACTTCAAAAGCGGCGGCACTTCCCAGACTTCTGCCCATAACATAAAGTTCCTTTGGTGCGAGCCGGTTGGAGTGGAAGATGCGGTCAGCTGCTAAGAATATTTTTAGCGCATCGCACAGAAGATTGCTAGCTGTCGGCGTGCCGTCGCTCGCGCCATAGCCCCGGTAATCGATCGCCAGAAAGGTGATGCCCATCTGGATGTAAAAATCGGCAAAGGCATCATAGTCAGCGGCAATTTCTGCATGGCCATGAAAGAAGAGAATTGCCGGGGAATTGGGAAGAGCTGGGTACAGCCATCCCCTGAGAAAAACTGCCGGTTCCACTTCCACGGCAACCGGGCGCGTTTTTGGATCTAAGGGTTCAAAACTGTTATTCCCTTTGGGATGGAACAGCACTCGCAAAACTTCTGGCTGGTCGAGAAAGCGATGAGTCATATAGTTTTGATGGGATATTTTTATTGCGTGCGAGACGAGTTATTAATATAACTCAAGTTGCTACCTACAAGTATAAGCATTTATAACCCCCCAAACCCCCCTTAAAAAGGGGGGATTTGAGGATGTCCCCCCCCCTTTTTTAGGGGGGGCTAGGGGGGTATCTGACCTGACTCACAGGTAAGTAGCAACTTGAGTTAATATAATGAACCGCCCCCGTGAAGGGACGCCAAGAGAGAGGGGGAGGAATTATTTTTTTGGGGTGGGTGGGGTAAGGCTACAGGGAGAGTGGGGAAGCGTTTAAGAGATCGCTGCCAAGCCAGCGCTGGCGGAAATACTGCCGGTACAAGTCGTAAGCGACTGTGACCTGATTGCCAAGCAAGCGCACCAGTCCCATACTGTTTAATTTGTAAGCGATAGCCGGCATCAGCTGCACTGGAGAATCGGTTTCAACAACTTGTTTAAAGGCTGAGGCTAATTCGGGATGCTGTTCTAAATGCCGCAGGTGCTGTCGCAGGTGGTTGGCATAGATTCCCGTTTCTGTGGGGGCGTCTCTGAGGAGATCCTCTAGACTGACATCTTGGCGAGCAATTTTATAGAGAGCCAGTCGGACAAGGTGGGGGTGTCCGCCAACCATCGCCATTAGTTGCTCCACCTGAGTGCCGGTTAAATCTAAGCCGTGCCGGTGCGCCAAGTCGCGCACTTGAGCTGAGTTAAACTCCGGCAGCTCCACCGGCAGCCCCACATTAAACGGGGACTGATCGTTACTGAGAGGGATATAGACTTCTGTTCCGTGTACGATGATCAGCCGAAAGTTTTTCCAAATATCGCTTTGTTTGGCTTTTTCATGCCAAGCCCGCAGCAACCCAAAGAAGTCATCCGCTATTTTTTCATGGGGAAAAATCCGGTCAACTTCATCCAGCCCCAAAGCTAGGGGAGTGTCAATTGCCGGCAGCAGATATTTTTCAAAGTAATTCGTGCAGTTCTTTTTACTGCCCAAAAACTTGCTCCACCGGCTCTCTAGCTGAATGGGCAGTTCCAGGTCGTCTGTTACGATGGCGCAGAACCACTGCAGGAATTTATCCAGATTGGTGAAAACTTCGCTATCGGCTAACTCGAAATTCAAAGCCACTGAGCGACAGCCCAGCTGTTCGGCTTTGTGCAGCAGTCTGGTGATTAGGGAAGTTTTGCCCATTCGCTTGGGGGCTTTGATGCGAATTAGGCTCCCCGGTTTGCTAATTTCTTCAAAGGCGCGGGTTTCAATAGGAGGGCGCTCGATATAGAATTTCGACGCCAGCTCCAGCTGCCCCCCCGGCAGTTCCAGCCCCTCTGGGGGGAGATCGGGGGAGGTCTGTTCCAGGGGAGTGTGTGGGCTGGCGCTGTTCACGACTCCCGCGCCCCCCCGCTGCCGCACCCCCCAGCTCCCTGAAGGGCTGGGCTCTTCCCGCAATCCCTCCAGCACCAGCCGCACGGTCTTTATACTCACCCTTTTTCCCGTCACCTGTGACAGCAGCTTCCACAACTTGGGGGCGATTTCCCGCTGCACGGTGTTGCCGGTGTAGCCGGTCACTTGAATATCTTTGAGCCTCCGACCGGCGAGAGCCTGCTGCAGAATCGCCTTCTGGGCGTCATCGAGCACTTCGCCTGTCTTTTGGCCAATCCAATTGTCTGCCAGTTCTACCAGTTTTAAGACCTCTGTATCAGCCATTGAGCACCCTTGCTTCAAGGTTTGCCTTTCCAGCATACCATGACTTTTCTGACTTTTCTGATTTTTTTGATCGGTACGGTGCCCCCAAGCCGCAAGAGTCTTGATTTTTATGAGCTAAACTCCTGAATAATTTTGGTTTAAATACCCGGATAGATCCTATACTGAAAATTGTAAGAGGCAGACAATGACTTGCAGGTTTATTTACCGGCCACGACAGTCAGTCCGGAAGTCTGGCAAGCTGCCTTCAGTTCTATCTCAGCAGTCAATCAGGGTTCGAGGAGGAATTATGGTGAGTGCACCGGCAGCATTAGCGACAAGACAGGCGAGCTTTTCTGAGTTTCTGGCACCGCTGACTAAAAAGGATTTTAAACAAGCGGTGTCAGGAGTGGAGAACAAACTCAGCGCTGTCCATCAAACTCTTTCAATGCTGAGCTTAGACAGCTCTAATTTTGAGTTACTACTCAATGAGATGCTGAGCGCCATTACTTGTAAAACTGGAGATATTCTGGGGGCGGACAGGACAACTATCTATATCCGAGATGAGGAGCAAAATGAACTCTGGTCGATTCTGGCCAAAGATGATGGCAAGGGGTCGCTAGAGATTCGCATACCTGTGACTCAAGGGATTGCCGGTGAAGTGGCAACCACTAAAAAAGTTGTCAATATTCCCTTCGATTTTTATGACGACCGCCGCTCTGTAGCAGCTAAGGTGTCCGACAAGAGAACGGGATACCGCACCTATACGATGCTGACGCTCCCCCTGTTGAATGAGGAGGGGGATTTGGTGGCAGTTGTGCAGCTTCTCAACAAGTTAAAGGGCCATTCGATTCGGGGTAAATCCTTGTGGGAAAGGATTGACCTGCGGGGGTTCACGCAAGAAGATGAAGCGCTGTTTGATGAATTTTCCCCTTTAATTCGACTGATTCTGGAAAGCTCGCGCTCTTTTTATGTGGCCATGCAGAAACAGCGTGCGGCTGAGGCGCTTTTGGAAGCAACTCGCTCGCTGGCGTCGAGCAGCTTGGATTTGGAGTCAACCCTGAAGCGGGTGATGGATGCGGCCAAGAAATTAATGAATGCTGACCGCAGCACGCTGTGGCTGCTAGACGAGCAAACCAAGGAGCTGTGGGCGAAAATTCCTCAGCCAGATGGTTCTTTAAGAGAACTGCGAGTGCCGGTGGGAAAAGGCTATGTGGGTAAAACGGCTCAAACCGGCAAGCCTCTGAATATTCCCTTTGACCTGTATGACGATGCGGATTCGGAAGTTTCTAGAGAAGTTGACCAGAAAAATGGTTATCGCACCTGCAGCTTGCTGTGCATGCCAGTTTTTAATGCCGAAGGCGAGTTGATTGGCGTGACTCAACTGGTCAATAAGCGAAAGAAGGGGGATTTTCCTGCCTACAAGCCTGCTGATTGGCCCCACCCTCCTGAGTGCTGGAAGGCGAGTTTTAACCGCAGCGACCGAGAATTTATGGAGGCGTTCAACATCCAAGCCGGTGTGGCGCTCCAAAATGCCAAGCTGTTTGAAAAAGTCAAGCAGCAGTACGAGACGATTCAGCACCAGTACGCGCAAATTCAGCAACAGGAACAGCTGCAGCGAGATATTCTCCGCAGCCTGAGCAATGGGGTGCTGTCTACGGATGCAGCCGGTCGAATTACCGCCGCTAATCTCAGTGCGAAGCGCTTGTTAGGTTTGAGCGATATAGACTGTTTGGAAGGTCAATCTATCTTGGATGTGATTCTGCTCAAGGGGGGTGATTTCCCAGCTTGGTTCCGGGCGGCTTTGGCTGCTAGCGATGACAAATCGCGCCAGCAATATTATCCCGACCAAACTTTGGTGCCCGGTTCGGGGTGCGAGTCTCACAGCGTCCACCTGTCGATTAACTCGATTGCCGGTGGGAGCGACGCTCAGAATGTGGGCGGCGTTCTGGTAGTGATGGATGACATCAGCGATGAGAAACGTATTAAGAATACCATGTATCGCTACATGACTCAAGAGCTGGCGGAACAGCTGCTGCAAAGTGGCGATGCTAAGTTGGGAGGCGACCGCAAGGAAGTTTCGATTTTGTTCTCCGATATTCGGGGCTACACTAAATTAGTGGAAAGCATGCAAGCTGAAGAAGTAGTGAGCATGCTCAATGAATACTTCTCGGCAATGGTCGAGCCAATATTTAAGTATAAAGGCACCCTTGACAAATACATTGGGGATGCTATTATGGGAGTGTTTGGCTCGCCGGTGGCGCTGGAAGACCATCCCTGGAGAGCAGTGCAAACTGCCCTGGAAATGCGAGCTTCTCTGGCAGAGTTCAACTCTCGCCGGCTAGCCAACCAAAAGCAACCCATCCGCATTGGAATTGGCATCCATTCTGGAATAGCCATCAGTGGCAATATCGGTCACGCTCGGCGGATGGAATTCACCGTTATTGGGGATGACGTGAATCTGGCGTCTCGCCTGGAAGGAACGACAAAACTCTACGGTTGCGACATCGCAATTAGCGGCAGCACTTATCAGTGCTGCGGCGATCTGCTCTGGGTGCGAGAACTGGATATGGTTCGGGTGAAGGGAAGATACCAGCCGGTGTCTATCTATGAATTGGTGGGGTTGCGCACCGATCCAATTTCCGAAACCAAGCAGCGAGCGATCGAGCTTTACGAGGAAGGGCGCAAATATTATCTCAATCGCCAGTTGGAGCCGGCTTTAGAGAAGTTTGAGGAAGTTCTCAGTATCGACAGCCACGATTACGCCGCGCTTTTGCACAAGCAGCGCTGTCTAAATTGGATTCGCACCCCGCTCCCAGATGGCTGGGATGGGATCGAAACCCTCACAGAAAAATAGGAATTTCCCGGTTATATAGCGCTCTAAATCATTCGTGTAAATTTCAGAAACCCGGTTTCTTTAAGAAACCGGGTTTCTTATGCAGGGCGCGCGCGCTCTACAGACAAGGCGTCTCGCCTGCCTTAACCTCAGCGCTTCACTAGATTAACCGCAAAATCTGGCCCCATTTTCTGGAAGTAAGCCAGATGAATCCAAAGCGCAGCCAGGGGTTCAGCCAGCCGAGCTTTGCTCAAATCACCCGTATCTACCGGCTCAAATCCAATTTCTTGCGCCAGGGACATTACAACTTTTTTCGCTTCCGCATCATCCCCGCAAATAAAAGTATTGGCTTGCTGCGAGCCAAATGTCAAGTTTTCAAAACTGCCAGCACCGATATTGTTAAATGCTTTTACTACTCGCGCACCGGCAGCCCATTTGGCAATCTCTTCAGCGGCTGAAGTCGTGAGCCCAATTACCAGCTCATTCGGTGACGATCCCAGAGGGTTCGTGCAGTCAATAAGAATCTTGCCACTCAGATCGCCTGCTTCTTCAATCGCTGATTGCGTAGCTTTCCAAGGAGTCGCCAAGATGACGACTTCTCCGTGCGCTGCTGCTTCCTGAATACTGCCGGCTGTCGCCTTTCCTCCCGTTGAATCTATCAGCGACTGCACTTTCGTGCTTTGCGGATCTCGCACGCCAAACACAATTTCGTGGCCCTTGCTGGCTAGGATGCGCCCCAGAGCGCCCCCAACGTTTCCCGCACCAATAACGCCAATTTTCATGTTATCTCTCTCTTCTAACAGTGAAGACACTGTAGAAAAGTATAGCAATTTTCAGTTGGGTGAAGTGCCGGAAAGCCGGCTAAATGGATTCCTTTCTGACTGGGTGGGCGCAACTGTGGCCCAGCACCATTTTGTCAAGATTTGTGAAGCAAAAGAGAGCTGGGCAAGCAGCGTGCGTTTTCAAAGGCTCGACAGACCTTTTGAACAACTGCTCAGATTCCGCTTGCAGCAAGGCATGCAGCCACTATAGCGCCGGCTGTTGCGGATCTGGACACCCCCTCTTTTTTGCCGGTCACGACCACCTTCTGTAAACTTGGCAGGATTAACACTCAGCAATTCCTACAAAATGTAACGGGCGATAAATTTTCTTGCCGACTCTGATTATAATAGAGTCAGTAGAGATTGACTGCTGTCGCAGTCCTATAAATAGAGGTTGCCGTATGTCACAACTTAGCTTTACTGTTCCTGCCCTCACCAATATGCAAGACTTGGATCTAGCCGTTGAGCGCTACAAAACCAGCGATTTAAGCGGTGCGGAACTCCTTTCTCTGTGGCTTGCTATCCGCGATGCCTCTCTCAGCCAGACCTTCTCACAGCCCAAGGATGATGGGGTTACTGTCGAAGAAAGCTACTAAATTACCCCTCTAAGTAGGGTGCGTTACGCTTCGCGTGCCGCACCATACTGGTTATTTATTACTTGGGATTACAGCCGGGGAATCCTGTTTCGTAAGCTATGGCAGCTCTCGCGATTGCTGGAAGATCGTCATAAGCAGCACAGGAACTTTTAATATTATCTACAAACTGCTTCAATCGACCTTCTACACCACCACTACCACGATCTGCAACATATACATCGAGTCGGGCTACATATTGAGCCAAATCTCCGCTTATTTGTTGCTGAAAAGTTGCGCGTCTCTTAGATGAGCAGGATGCGTCCCATTTCGCACATGCAGTTGGGACATCGAATTTTTTAGACACAAAAAGAGAGCGCCCCTTTCTGTCTACCCCTACTACAAAGATGCTAGTTCTTGTGGCAGTAGTTCGGGCTCGGCTCACAGCATAACCTTCTACAACAAGGTTACCATTACGATAAAGAGTTGCTTTGCCTTCTCCCGATCCTCCTCCCATACTAGCACTCTTTTCTGCACGCACCTCCCCGCTTGTTTCCGGTGAAAGTATTTCTGCGCTAACTGGTTTAACACTCAAAACCTGAAGTGTTAACGGAATAGAAAGAGATGCCACCAAGGCAGCTCTTTGGACAGTCTTGATATTCACAGGTTTTTCCTCTTTCCTGGTAGAATTGCACTCCCAAATCTGGCTTGACAGAATAAACGATAGCTTCCCAAATCCCAACCGCCACTGGTGCGGGCGAAGTCGCAAGCTTTTGGCTAAAAGACGGCGACAATTCCCTTGTCGCTGCTCTGCCGAAATACCTGCGCTTTATTCAGCGCCTGCATCATTCGCTTGCAGTCCTTCGTTTCTAAAATAGAGCTGCTTCAGCAAGATATTGTTCCGGGATTGCGCGAGAAGTTTGAAAAATTTTTCTCCCACTCTGCTGGGCAATGCCACGGATATAGCGGTTCTCAGATTAGTGAGGTACTGAGAAACCCGGTTTCTTAAAGAAACCGGGTTTCTGGGCCATAGTACATCAAACTGAGAACCGCTATATAAACCTCACCGCTAGTCGCGCCTTATAACGCGACTAAACAGAACGCAACTTTTTTTGTGCCGGCGCTTGTATTTTCCCCGGCACTAGCTCCAGCGGGTAGATCGAGGACAATATTGCCGCCGGAAAGCTCCTTATTTAAATAGTCGTTACCACCGGCTTCGAGTTCCCGAGTCAGGCTTTTCTGATCCCAAGCTGCGGCGCGAGTCAGGGGCGGTTTGAGCAGGATTTCCACTGGCACAACCATGTTTGTGCCGGCACATTCGAGCATCGCCACATCTTTACCACCGGCACAAATATAGAGCGGTTTTCAGTTGGATGAAGTACATGCCAGAAACCCGGTTTCTTAAAGAAACCGGGTTTCTCAGTACTCAGATGAAAACCGCTATAAAAGGAACTCCCCGCTCCTGTTCTAGGCAGTCGCGGTGCTAATAAGTAGGGTGCGTTACAGAAGCGTAACGCACCCTACTAGGCAAACATTTGCTTATAGGAATTTTGGATTTTAGATGCCCGGATTTTGGATTATAGGAATAGGCAGTAGAGACGCGACTGGGCGTTCTACAAACAAGGCGTGTCGGCTGCCATCAGAAACATTGGGACAGGCAAGATGCCTGTCCTACGAGGTATATCCGTAGGGCAGGCGTTCCCTCCGACCCTCAATATCTAACTTCCTTACCAATTTGGCTAGTGCTATACCTGGTTTTCGTTTTTAAGGAACTCGCAAAAAAAGCAATTTTTCTCAAGCAATCCTGCAGGGGTGGGGCGAGCTTTGCTCCGCCCCAGAACAGGATAATTAATTGTTTACAATTCCCTAACCGAAACCGATTGCCTCAAGGCAAATCCGTACTCCCCATCAAATACAGATCGCAAGCTCGCGCCGCACCACGCCCTTCATTGATGGCCCAAACCACGAGGCTCTGACCCCGCCGGCAGTCACCCGCCGCGAAAACACTGGGAAGACTGGTGGCATATTTACCATGTTCGGCTTTCACATTGCTGCGCGGATCGCGCTCAACACCGATAGCATCGAGCAGCGGCTGTTCGGGTCCCAGGAAACCCATCGCCAGCAGAACCAGCTGCGCCGGTATGACTTTTTCAGTGCCAGGAATTTGCTTGGGAATAAACTGGCCTTTCTCGTTTTTCTCCCACTCCACCTCGATCGTGTGAACGGCTTTTACATTGCCGTTTTCATCGCCCTCGAACTTCGTCGCAGTGGTGAGATAAACGCGCGGATCGGCACCGAATTTTGCCGCAGCTTCCTCTTGGCCGTAGTCCATTTTGTACACCTTGGGCCATTCGGGCCAGGGGTTGTCGGCGGCGCGGCTCAGCGGCGGTTTAGGCAAGATTTCCACTTGCACGACGCTGTTGCAACCGTGGCGAATAGAAGTGCCAACGCAGTCGGTGCCGGTGTCCCCACCGCCAATGATCACAACATCTTTGCCTTCAGCGGAGATGAAGTTGTCATTTTTGCTCCCGTCGAGAACTGCCTTTGTGTTGGCGGTGAGGAATTCCATTGCGAAGTGGATGCCTTGCAACTGCCGGCCTTCGATGGGAAGATCGCGGGGTTTTGTGGCACCGGTGCACAGCACAGCGGCGTCAAATTCTTGGAGCAGCTGTTCAGCCGGCAAGTCTTTGCCCACTTCGGTATTGCAGACGAATTTCACGCCTTCGTCTTCCAGGAGTTTGATGCGGCGCAGGACAACTTCTTTCTTATCCAGCTTCATGTTGGGGATGCCATACATGAGCAGTCCGCCCGGGCGATCGGCGCGCTCAAATACTGTTACCCAGTGACCGGCTTTGTTGAGCTGGGCGGCGGCGGAAAGGCCGGCGGGCCCAGAGCCGATGATCGCCACTTTTTTGCCGGTGCGCTTCGCCGGCGCTTCCGGGGCGATCCAGCCTTCTTCCCAGCCTTTTTCGATAATAGAATACTCGATATTTTTAATCGTCACCGGCGGATTGTGGATGCCGAGCACGCAGGAACCTTCGCACGGTGCGGGGCAAACGCGACCGGTGAATTCCGGGAAGTTGTTGGTTTTGTGCAGCCGGTCGAGGGCTTCGTGCCAGAGTCCGCGATATACGAGGTCATTCCATTCGGGGATGAGGTTGTTGATCGGGCAGCCGCTGGCCATACCGCTAATCAGGGTGCCGGTGTGGCAGAAAGGAGTGCCGCAATCCATACAGCGAGCGCCCTGGGTGCGGAGTTTTTCCTCCGGCATGTGCAGGTGGAATTCGTCCCAATTGCGGATGCGTTCCAGGGGGGCGAGTTCAGAGGGCAACTCGCGGACAAATTCGATAAAGCCGGTTGGTTTTCCCACAGTTGTGTCTCCGTTTAAATTTGCGTTTTTTTCTGAATTATAGCGAATGCCGGTGAAAATCAGCCACAGATAGAGATCCCAAAGGTTCGTAGTTGGGCTTCAGCCCAAAGGTTTGTAGGGGCGGGTTTATTCAAGAAGTCTGCTGCGAAGTTCAGATGCTGGTAAACCCGCCCCTACTTCAGCCCAAAAGTTCCTAGTTGGGCTAATGCCCAAAAGTTCGTAGTTGGGCTAATGCCCAAAAGTTCGTAGTTGGGCTAATGCCCAAAAGTTCGTAGTTGGGCTAATGCCCTCCATGTTCGTAGTTGGGCTTCAGCCCTCCATGTTCGTAGTTGGGCTAATGCCCAAAAGTTCGCAGTTGGGCTAATGCCCCGCCTCTCCTTTGCTTTTACTTCTTTAACCAAGCAAATAACTCTCCTACTGTCAGCTGCAGATCGCTGGCGAAAGATGGCACAGGGAGCTGCGCTTCAGGCTCATCAAAAACCTCTGTTTGCTGTTTTGGATGATAAACCAAAACCGAACGCTCGTCTGGAGCGATCAGCCACCCTATTTGAGTTTCAAAGTTTAGACAGTGCAGGATATTTTTCGTAACTTTTATTGAGCTTTGCTCCGGCGACAGAATTTCAATTGTCCAATCAGGAGGGATTAGAAAAGTGTTGGCCATATCGCCGTTCTCATCGCTGGGAATTCTGTCCCAGAGAAATACGGACACGTCAGGCACAATTGACCGTCCGCCAAAGGTACAGCGCAGTTCTGGAAACGCACAAGCGATTTTCTTAGAGTTTAAAATTATAGCATTAATCGCTGTGACGAGTTGACCTTGAATTCTACTGTGTTTTCCCTGTGGCATTGGCTTCTGAATAATTTGGCCATCAATATACTCACTAGCCGGCTTCGTTTCTGGCAGTTGCAGAAACTCCTCCAGGGAGAGAGTTTTGGGTGGTGTTTGTACCATAATTATTCTCCTTCAGCTGTCCTTTGAGAACTCTTCTGGGGTGAGGGGACTCACGCCCCGAAGGGGATTCAGCTTCCCTGTCTTAAACAGCAGCGTTTCCACAGTCGCCACTTTGGGTTTTCTCCGATTATTATACCACACGATTTGAAAGAATAGTGTCAAACTTGCTGCGGATCTGAAGCCGGCTGTTGGGTGTCCGTTTGTAGTTGGGCTTTAGCCCAAAGGTTTGTAGTTGGGCTTTAGCCCAAAAGTTCGTAGTTGGGCTTTAGCCCAAAGGTTCGTAGTTGGGCTTTAGCCCAAAAGTTCGTAGTTGGGCTTTAGCCCAAAAGTTCGTAGTTGGGCTTTAGCCCAAAGGTTTGTAGTTGGGCTTTAGCCCCAGCGTTTGTAGTTGGGCTTTAGCCCCAGCGTTTGTAGTTGGGCTTTAGCCCTACAGCCGGCAACTCGCAGTGACATTCGATAAAGCTCCCTGTTTTTTTAGAAATTACAATTTATCAGCCTGCCATGAACTCGTAAACGGGGGTTTCGATAACTCGTTTAGGATTTTCTTCCCCCAAAATCATTTTCTGGATACGCTCTACAGTTTCAGCCGAAAATAATTGTTCGCCAGTCTCCACACACACTCGTGCGGGGACGTTCTCAATAATAAAGAACTTACCCTCCTTTTCCAGGGTGTAAGTAACCTTCTGTTCGACAAATGTCTCTTGCCACATATCAGCATTCATATCACGTCTTCCTTGTTTTAAAATCAAGCCACTGATTCGGATCGGGTTCGTAAAGTGTAATGATTTTAACTAGAGGGCGAGAGGGATAGCTGCACTGGATATGTAAAGGTCTCTTAGCTAGCGTATAGCCTACTATTAAGCAACTGGGGCCGTATTTGTCATGGGGATAATATTCAATAATTTCACCAGATACAATTGCCTCTCTTATCTCCTCCACGGTAATCTTGCGCAGAATACTTTGGTCAACCGAATGTTTGGAAAACTCGTACAGCCCTGCTTCTAGCTTATCGCGAATTTCTTCAATCATGCCTTTCCGGGTTTGTTACCTCACTACTGGACGATCCAGTCCCGCCTAACAAGGCGGCTTGCAAAAGCAAGGCAGGCTTTGATATCTTCCGGTGTGAGTTCAGAAAAGTCTTCCAGAATCTCAGCTTCAGTCATCCCGCCGGCGAGATCCTCCAAAATATCAGACACAGTGATACGTCAGCCGGCACCACCCCAGAAACCCGGTTTCTTAAAGCAACCGGGTTTCTCAGTACCTCACAAAGGACGAAAAACGCTAGATCATTCAATTAACGTACTTTGCTCAACATTAATCATCTGGGCGTAGAGAATCTGCTCATTAATCTCCAAATTATTGATTAAACTCAGCGTCCTCAAAATCCCATCCCCAACCAATTCCCCTTTCCATCTCTTCCCCCCCTCCCCCCTAGTGGGGGAGGGGGGCAGGGGGGTGAGGGGGCCACCCCCCCCGGCTTTCATCAGCCGCCACCGATCCGCGCAACGTCGCGGGCATTTTGCTCAAACGCCGCCGCTAGCGCCTCATCGCCACTCAACCCAGAGGCGAGCGCATTCTTCAAGCACTGCAGCACCCGCTTGTAATCCTTCGGCATCACCTTGACGAACTTCGGCACCATCTCCTCCCAGTTGGCCAGGACTTGAGCCGCCTTCTCGCTCTTCGTGTACTCCGCGTGCTTCTGGATCATCTCGCGAACTTCCGCAATCTCCTCAGCATCTTCCAGCGTTTCCAGCCCCACCATAGACTTGTTGCAGCGCGTCGCGAAATCGCCCTTCTCATCGAGAATGTAGGCCACACCGCCACTCATCCCCGCCGCGAAGTTGCGCCCAGCATGGCCAAGCACCACGACTTTGCCGCCGGTCATGTACTCGCAACCGTGATCGCCCACCGCTTCCACAACCGCCTTGACGCCGGAATTGCGCACGCAGAAACGCTCACCGGCCATACCCCGGATATAAGCCTCCCCACCCGTCGCGCCGTAGAACGCCACATTGCCGGCAATGATATTTTCCTCAGGCACAAAAGTCGAGCTCACCGGCGGATACAGCACAATCTTGCCGCCACTCAACCCCTTACCCAAATAGTCATTCGCGTCGCCTTCCAGTTCCAGCGTCACACCCTTCGGCACAAACGCCCCGAAACTCTGACCGGCACTCCCTTGGAAATGCAAGTGCACCGTATCTTCCGGCAAACCTGCAGCGTGGCGCTTGGTAATTTCATTGCCCAGAATCGTGCCCACAACCCGGTTCACATTCTTAATCGGCAGCGTCGCCTTCACCTTTTCGCCGCGCTCAATTGCCGGTGCGCACAAATCCAGCAACACCGTCATATCCAGCGACTTCTCCAACCCGTGATCCTGCGGGATCTGGCAGTACCGGCCCACTTCTGGCCCAACTTC
The DNA here is from genome assembly GCA_025454445.1 of Oscillatoria sp. Prado101. Lineage (GTDB taxonomy): Bacteria > Cyanobacteriota > Cyanobacteriia > Cyanobacteriales > Oscillatoriaceae > Oscillatoria. The sequence continues at coordinate 16,349 of JALOOK010000015.1, forward strand.
CGGCTGGTAGAGAATCTTCGACAGGTCAATCCCCTTGGCCTTCCAGTGAGCTACCGCCTTCTTCGGTTCCAGCACATCCGTGCGCCCCACCATTTCCTCCAGCTTGCGGAAACCCAGCTGGGCCATAATTTCGCGGACTTCCTGCGCCACGAACTTCATAAAGTTCTCCACATGCTCAGGTTCGCCAACAAAATTCTTCCGCAACTCCGGATTTTGCGTGGCCACACCGGCAGGGCAAGTATTCAAATGGCACACCCGCATCATAATGCAGCCCATCGTCACCAGCGGCGCAGTCGAAAAACCGAACTCCTCAGCACCCAGCAGCGCCGCAATGGCCACGTCGCGGCCCGTCTTCAGCTGGCCATCAGTTTCCACAGCAATCCGCGAGCGCAAGTTATTCAGCACCAGCGTTTGGTGAGTTTCCGCCAAACCCAGTTCCCAAGGCAACCCCGCGTGCTTAATAGAAGTCTGCGGCGACGCGCCGGTGCCCCCATCGAAGCCAGAAATCAGCACAACATCAGCGTGGGCTTTGGCCACACCGGCAGCAATCGTGCCC
>JALOOK010000350.1 GCA_025454445.1 Oscillatoria sp. Prado101
GCTTCCCGACTAGCCGCCTAGCCGCCTAGCGCCCGCCCCCGTACCCCCTACCCGCCTGTCACCGGCAATGGTTGATGAGCTCGCCTTGACAAAACGCCTCCCCTCTCTACCTCCCTCGCTGGAAAGGGATTGCATGGTAGCAAATCCTGACAAGGTCAATAATTCTGAAGCGCCTCTGCAGCTGTTGCTGTTTGTAGACAAGCGTCCGAGTTCCCGAGAACAAATTCGGCAAATCCGCCGTTACCTGCAAGACGCCAAAACAGACTGCCCCTTTGAACTTGAGATCGTCGATGTCGGGGAACAGCCGTATTTAGCCGAACATTTCAAACTGATAGCCACCCCAGCCCTGCTCAAGATCCATCCCGAACCGAAACAAACCCTGGCTGGCAGTAATTTGGTCGCCCAGCTGCATAATTGCTGGGGGCGCTGGCAGCGTTCGGCAGCCGATTACTTGCTGGAGTTAAATGCCAAAACTGAGACTTCAGAACCACCACCCTCGGATATCTGCATCAGTTCTATCGCCTACTCGGCAGAAGTGATGCGCCTCTCGGACGAAATTTTTCGCCTCCAGCAGGAAAACGAAGAACTGCTCGAGCAGCTGCGGTTCAAAGACCGGCTGATTGCCATGCTGGCGCATGAGCTGCGCAATCCGCTCACCGCTGCTTCCCTAGCTCTGGAAACTTTGGAGTCAAACACCGATCCGAACAGCGGACAGAGCCGGCTCACTGCCAAGCTGACGATTCAGTTAATCAAACACGCTCGCACCCAAACCCGCGTCATTGAGCGGATGATCGCCGACATCCTGCAAGCGGAGCGGGGGGCGAGCGCCCAGTTGCGCATTCAGCCGCAAGCCCTCAATATAGGAACGCTCTGTCAGGAGGTTCTCGAACAGTTCAAAGACCGGCTGAGCGCTAAATGCCAGGGGGTGAAAACGGATATCCCTGCGGATCTGCCCCGCGTTTATGCCGATCCAGAGCGGGTGCGGCAAGTGCTGGTGAATCTTTTGGACAATGCCATCAAGTACACTCCTGAGGGGGGCGTGATTCAGGTGTCGGTGCTCCACCGCACGACGCAAAAAGTTCAGGTCAGCGTTTGCGACAACGGTCCGGGCATTCCAGACGAGAATCAAAAGCACATTTTTGAAGACCACTTCCGGCTCCAGCGGGATGAAATGAAGGAAGGCTATGGAATAGGTCTTTCTCTGTGCCAGCGGATCATCCGCGCTCACCAAGGCCAGATTTGGGTGGACTCCGCGCCCTCTCAAGGCAGCTGTTTTCACTTCACGCTGCCGGTTTATCGCCATTAAAAATTAAAAATTTCAACTTTAAAATGGGGTGCGCAGAGTTTTAAATTTCCCTCGTTTCCCTCGTTCCCAGGCTCTGCCTGGGAACGCCCTCTGTCTGCTCCGCCGATTTTCAAGGGAAAAGCAGGTTAAAAGCCTAACAGCTTATAGCAGTAGCCACGCACGGGCGCGGACATTAGACCTTAAGGGTCGGAGGGAACGCCTGCCCTGCGCCTATACCTCGTAGGACAGGCGTCCCGCCTGTCAAGCGTGTCCGCGCACTGATTATCTGCTGCTATACTAACGCCCCCGACTGCTGCGCCCGCAGTCTAGTCCTTGATTTTCAGCGTCCCCCGTCGCAGGCTGTAAAGTATCCGGGTGATGATGGCGCGATCCTCTTCGCTCAGGGAACCCTCTAACAGGGCTGCCCTCAGCCGAAAACAGTTACTGTCTGTAAGGTAGCCTGAGAGCATGCTCTCAGCAAATAATTCTTCGAGCGTGACTCCCCTAAATTGGGTTTTGAAAGCTTCTTGGAAAAAATTACCCTGGGATTGCATTCTTGGTGCGGGAACTCAACATTCTTAGGATGGACGATTGATCTCGAATCTGCTGCGATCGGATACGTTAACTGCTGGTGAGAGTTTCCCGCCACGTCGGTGACGCTGCCTATTGACAAATAGCGCTTCTTAGGGTATGCCACCGGGCGTGACCGCCAATCTAAAATCCGGGCATCTAAAATCCGGGCATCTGTGAGAACCGTAACACCGGATCTTGACAAATAGCGCTTCTTAGGGTAAATAGCAGTGGACAGTCAGTGCCAGGACATTTGGACAGGCAAGATGCCTGTCCTACGGGGTATATATCCCTAGGGACTGCGTTCGCCCACCCTCAATGTCTAATGTCCTAATCAATTTGGCTAGTGCTATACCTCCTAGACTGACCCCCAATCTAAAATCTAAAATCTAAAATCTAAAATCTAAAATCTAAAATCTAAAATTCGCTGACCTGTACCTGCGCCACCGGCTTCCCATCTGAAATAATTAGCAGTGACCGTACCATCTAGAAACAATGAAAAAAATTTTAGGGCTGGCTGTGTTGGGATTTTTGCTCGCTTGCGCCGGCACTTTGCGCAAAGCCTCTGAAGCTAGGGAAAAAGAGCCTTGCTCGGTGGGCTGTGCGCCCGCCTTGAGCCAGACTCTCCCTGACACAAACTTCCCCCTGGAAACTGCTGCTGCCAGACAAATCCCAACCTCTCGCCCAACTCCTGCAGAAAAAGTGGGGGCTCGCCTCGCGACGATCGCAAAAGAGAACAATTTATCCTCCCCATCCCCAATCAAAACTCACCGGCAGCAGGTTGGGGATTTCGCTCAAGTGCCCTATGTCCGGCGCACAGAAGAAGTGGCGCGTTTCCAGCGCCTCATGCAGTACGCACAGGCGGAGAAACTCCACGATCGCCCGATGAGCGAAATCTTGCAGGCGCTGGCTGAGCAATTGCTGGGCGCACAGTACAAGGCGGGATTATTAGACAAGTCAAACACCGAAACGTTGGTTGTCTCTCTGACTCAATTTGACTGCGTGCTGTTTGTCGAAACTGTGCTGGCGATGGCGCGGGGTGTGGCGGTGCGGGATTATTCCTACGACAGCTTTGTCAGTCGCATTGTTGACCAGCGTTACCGGAATGGCCAACTCAACGGATATTGCAGCCGGCTGCACTATTTTTATGACTGGATTTTTGACAACGAAAAGCGGGGAACTGTTACCAACATTACTCGCACTCTAGGGGGCGTCCCGCTGAATAAAACGCTGAACTTTATGAGCCAGCATAAAAGCAGCTACCCACAAATGGCCAGCGACGACGCCACTTATCAGTGTATTGTTGGCGCAGAAGCCCGACTCGATGGCCTGAGGTTTTATTATATTCCTCAAAGCCAGATTCGCCGCGCCTACGCTCAACTGCAACCGGGTGATATTGTTGCCATCGCCACAGAAATTGAAGGCTTGGACGTCACCCACACCGGCCTGGTTTATCGCTCTCCAGACGGCAGCACCGGTTTGATCCACGCTTCCCCCAGTGGGGCGGTAAAAATTTCCCCCGATTTACAAACCTATGTAGGCAAGGTTGAAAGTTCCACCGGCATTCTCTTGGCTAGACCGGCTGATCCCCGCGCTCTCAACCCCTGATTTGGCGCTGCGGTGAGGGCTCGGCGATCTCCACTACCCTGTACAGCCCGCTTGCGAAACGCCGGTCTCCCCAACAGACCGGCTTTCTGCCCTCCCCGCGCCTTCAGATTAGCATTTATGTAAATTTTGGTAACATTTACCACGATTTAGGGTCTAAACCCTATACAATCATTAGTGGTAAACTTTTCCCTGAAGCGGGGCGAATTGATCGGGCTGTGCGACTGGGGAAAAGCTATTGCGATAGCGTTTCTCATCCGAGGTGAGGTACTGAGAAACCCGTATCTTTAAGAAACCGGGTTTCTGAAGCGTACTTCATCCAACTGAGAACCAAGACATCCAGATCTAAGAGGGAGAAAAATTCGGCATAATCAAACTGCTTTGGCGCGGGAGTGGCAGGAAATCAGGCAGAATTATTATGGCTTTTAGGTGCGATACTCCGGAACGCACCCACTTTGGTTAAACAGTGAAATTGCTGAGAATGGTGAGGGTATGAAAAGACTAAACAGCCGCGTAAAATTTGTAACCTTCTTGAGCGCAACACTTTCACTTTTTTTTGTGACTGTGCTGCCGGGTATCGCGCAGGCGCAACTGACAGAGCAGTCGAAACTATCCATTAACGGCATCGGATCGGTGCTAGTTGGCATGACTGTTCCCGAAGCATCAAAAGCAGCCGGTCGCCCGCTAGTTTCCACCGGCGACAGTGGGGGTGGAAGCAATTGCTTCTACCTGACGCCGGAAGGGGGTCCGAGGGATGTCGGGTTCATGGTCACAGACGGTCGCATTTCCAGAGTGGATATTTGGAAAGATAGCCGCGTCACGACGTTAAGCGGCGCACGGATTGGCGATACGGAAGCCCGAATCAAAGCACTCTATCCCGGAAAAATTCAAGTCAGCCCTCATAAATATGTACAAGGGGGTCACTACCTGACGTTTGTACCGAAAGACCGATCCGACAGCAACTACCGCCTCGTGTTCGAGACTGACGGGAATCGCGTCACTCAGTACAGAGCCGGCAAACTCCCTGAAGTGGAATTTGTAGAGGGGTGTGCGTAACGCTATAGACAGCGGGTCTAAATCATTGGTGTAAATTTCAGAACCCCGGTTTCTTAAAGAAACCGGGGTTCTGGGCCAAGCGCGGTTGCGCCTATCATTTAGCACTGCTATAGCGGTTTGTTATTGAGTGGTGAGAATTATGTTTTTAATAAACCGCCACTGATAGGGTGCCGCACTTTCGCTTACGCACCCTACTGTTATTGAACAATTTCACTGCGAGAGGATTTGCCAATCCTTGCCGCACTGGGAGAGAGCTCTGCCGGTGCGGATGGAACGGCTCCCCACCGGCTCAACAGACTGTTGAGAAGAACATCTTGCTGAGCGCGGAATCCCTCCAAGTTTTCCCCTCCATTCATAATTGCCACCCAGACAGGGCCTTGCTTCTGAGTGGGCATGGCTCCCGCTATGGAAGCGACACTATTCAAAGTGCCGGTTTTCACCACCGATAGGGTGGGAATCTTGCGCTCCTTCAATACCCCTAAATCTTTGCCGGCAATTGCGAACACATCCGCCACTGTCATATTATACGGCTGGAGGTACAGCTCTATTGCCTGAAAGATGGCTACGGCGGCGCGGGGGGAAATCCGATTTTCTTCCCCCAAACCGGAGCCATTGCTCAGCTGAATTTCTGCTGGCGGCACTCCAGCTGCCTCAGCCACTTTTCGCGCCACAACTGGAGCGCCGCCGGCAGCGTCTGCCAGCATTTGCGCCATCATGTTGTTGCTGTACATATTCATTTTTTTCAGCAATTCCGCCACGGGTAAAGAATAATGGCGCACGAGAGGCTGCACTGTGTTGGGTGCTGAGGGCATGACTTTCACTGAACCCTGAATTTCTACTGCCGGTCGCGGCGTGCCCGGAGGCAAACTCTTGTACTGGGTTTCCGCCTCCTCTGGCCAAATTTCACTGTCGATCCCTTGCTTGAGCAAATTCCCTGCTGTCAGCGGATTGGACTCAAAGTTCATGTAAAACTCACCCCGTTTTGAATCGGGCCGGTTGCGCCAATTTCAGTGATAAATTGGTGGTCGGGGCCGAACTTTTGCAGTGCGGCGAGAGTGGTTGCCGCCTTTGTCACGGAAGCGGCTGGCAGCGGAACTGTGCCCTGGTAATCTGCTAAAAGAGTGTTGCCGGTTTGAATCCAGACGCCTTGATTTTCTTTAGAAAACCCACCGGCAGCTATTCCGCTGATGAATTTCTGAACTTGGGCGTTAATTTCTGGATCGGGATTGCCGGGGGGCAGAAGCAAAGGGGTTTTGAGCTTTTTGGCAGCATCAGGTTTGCTGTCTGCCTGCTGGGAAGAGTCTGGCTGAGCGGATACAGCTGTGACTTTCAGCGAGTCCGAAGGAGAGCAGCCAGCAACAAGTGCTAGCAGGGCTAGGGGGAGCGCTACAGTCAAACGAAGGGTTTTGGGCATTGCTTTTTTGGGTATTTATTCGATGCTGGTGTTCTTGTCGCCCCAATAGCTACGGAGTGAGGAGCTGTTAGTTCCAACCTGTAAAGGTTGCGCGGTTCAGGTGTGCCAGCTGCTTGTTGCGCCGGCACCGGTACTGGTGTGCCGGTGGCAACCCCCTGCTGAATGTGCCTCACTTGATAAAGTTTCACCGGCAAAAGTTTCACCGGCAATTGTGAGACTGTCTAAAACTGCTGGAGGTTCAACTCTGCTGGCACTCTAGCTAGGAATGCGGTTATTTTCGGAACATTCCAACTCGGCAAATATACTGGCAAAAAGGAATAGCGTCAGCTTCCTGTTCAGGAATTTTTTATAAAAGAATAGCACAATCCGAGTTCAACACCAGCGATGTTGCTGCTGCTGCCGCGATGTTGCTCCCGGAAGCCTTGCAAATTTCTATTAATTCTTACACTATTTCTATTTTTATGTGCTATAATGATCAAATTTTATATCTTCCCGTACTGCCATGCCGCAGGAATTTGCGGGGTGCGCTGGAAAGGCACCCCGGAGGAGCGGGGGCTAAGCCGCTCCGTAATAGGATGGCTCGTTACCTGGTTTCCACTTGATATTGCAGCCAATGCTGGGTTTCTGATCGGGGGAAACTGGCTGATCGGCTAGCACGGCATCGATGGCGGAGCGCAAATCTTTGCCTGTGACGGGCTTGTTATTGCTGGGGCGGCTGTCGTCGAGCTGCCCGCGATAGACCAGCTGCCGGTTGGCGTCGAAAACGAAGAAATCTGGCGTGCAAGCTGCGGTGTAAGCTTTGGCGGTTTCCTGGCTTTCGTCGTAGCAGAAGGGGAATGTGAACCCCAACTCTTGAGCCATTTCCTTGAGCTTGTCGGGGGCGTCGTCGGGATAGGCGGCGGCGTCGCTGGCGCTAATGGCGACAATGCCGATATCCTTGCTTGCGAAGTCAGCGCCAATGCGGGCAAGTTCTGCCTGTATGTGCTTGACGAACGGACAGTGCCGGCAGATAAACATTACCAGCAGGGCTTTCTTGCAGGCATTTGTGGCCAGCGAAATGGTCTGTCGGGATACGACATCAGGCAGCTGGAAATCCGGCGCTTGGATTCCTAGCTCCAACATGGTTGAGGGTGTTAAAGCCACTGTATCAGCTCCTTATTGTTTGCACAAATTGCGCTCCGATTGCCCCGGTCTTCGGGGCTGCCTTTCTCAGGATAGCGGGGGAGCCGCTGCAGTGCAAGGGAATCAGCGGCCAGCCCCCCGTATCCACCCCCTATTTTCTGTTGCTGAGGTTGAAATCTACCCTGGGGGAGATTCGCCACAGAGGCCAGGGCGATTATATGGAAATTATCTGACCAATACAGAACAAGGCGATTGCCTGACGCACTTATGGTTGATTTCCCTCGGTACGATACTTCTATGCCGGCAGGGCTAATGACTCCCGCTAGTTTGAGTGTGGGTGCCACCACCGGCACCGAACTCATTCATCTCTCTGGTTCGTGCATGTCTGTCAGCCGGGTGGCTGTGGCCATCTCTGAGGCTATTGAGCAAATCGGGGGCACCCTGGTGCGCAGCACCGCCGAAACCGATGGTTTGAACCGGTGTCTTTCCATCGAGCTGGTGCTGCCGGCACTTTCGAGACTGGAAGCCATTCGCACCGCCATCCACTCAGCTGGCGGCATTATCGAAAGGCTTCAGATCGAGTATGGCATCCGCCGGCCCGCCAGCGAACAGCCAACCGGCAACCCGCCACAACCTCTCCACACCTGGTATGAGTGCCGGCCCAAACCCTGCACCGGCTGCCGCTACTATCACGGCCAATACTATGCGGGCAACTTGCTGGTCTGCGCCATTCATCCCTATGGCCCAGATGGAGACAGCTGCCACGACCGGCAGGACTTTGATTTCTAGCTCATGGGCCGCACAATTGTTAATAAATATTCTTAGATTTACATATATGTTCATGTTTATATAAACTTTAATAAAAAATCAGGGAAAACTCGGTGTCTGAGCGGTGGCGCAATGATCTACGATCCCAAAAGAAAGATAAAGAAATCCTTGACAGGTGCTTGCGATGAATGCTGACCTGATGACCACTTCCAGACCCGGCTTTACTAGAGACGAACTTGTGCAGCGATACGCACAGGGGGCTAGGGATTTCAGTCGGGCCAGCCTGAGCAAAGCTGACCTGAGCCAAACCGACTTGAGTGGGGCATTTCTCAGTGGAGCCGGTTTGAGCAAAGCCAACTTGAGCGGGGCCAACCTGAGTGGGGCCAACCTCAGCGGTGCCAGCTTGAGTGGGGCCAACCTGAGTGGGGCCAACTTGAGCGGCGCGATCCTGACAGGGGCGCACCTGAACTGGGCTGACCTGAGCGAAGCCAACCTGGCTGGGGCGATCCTGACTAACGCAGACGTGAGTGGGGCCAACCTCAGTGCAGCGAAGCTGAATGGCAGCCAGCTGAGCGAAAGCTACCTGATTGGGACAAATCTCAGAGGAGCTGACCTGAGTCAAGCCAACCTCAGCGGGGCTAGCCTGAACAAGACAGACCTGACCGAGGCCAACTTGAGCGGGGCCAACCTGCGTGGGGCGAAGCTGAAGCTGGCCAACCTGAACCGGGCCTCTCTAAATCAGGCCAACCTGACTGGCGCAGTCCTGAATTCCGCCAACCTCAGCGAGGCACACCTGAACGGGGCAACACTCAGGGAGGCGGATCTGTCGCAAACCAACCTGAGTCGGGCCAATCTGAGCAAGGCAGACTTGAGCAAAACAGACATGACTCGGACTTGCCTGAATCAGGCAAATTTGAGTGGTGTCAACCTGAGTGGGGCAGACTTGAGTGGTGCCAACTTGAGCGGGAAACTCCTGACGGGAGCGAACCTAAGTGGGGCGGACTTGAGTTTGGCGAACCTGAGTGGCGCGTACCTGATTCAAGCTAACTTGACCGGAGCCAACCTGACGGGAGCGAACCTGAGTGAGTCGCACATGATTGGCACCGATTTGACTCAAGCTGATTTGAGCGGGGCTAACCTGCACAAAGCAAACGTGGTCAATGCAGAGCGGCACGGAGTCAAGCTCAAGGGAACCACCATGCCGAATGGAAAAATACACAACTGAGCGGATTTTAGATTTTGGATTTTAGATTTTAGATTTTAGATTTTAGATTATCGTTTCCTGGCAGTCCTCGGACAATCGATCTGGCGGCAATTTTCCCTTATATGATGTCGTTGAACTGCCGCAATTCATTTGCCAATGCCTGATCGCCCAGTGCCCCAATGCCCGATCTTAGAGAGATTAAGGGCCTTCTACCTGCCGCGAGCTGAGCGGTTTGTCTGCCATTGGCCGCCCAATTTTATCCTCAGCCATGACATAAGTAAACCATTAGGGGGCAGCTCACTCCACAACCCTGAGCAATCCATTTTGCAAGCCGTCAAACACGCGGGCGATCAGCCGGCGATCTGCTGGGCTGAAGGAATCTTTACAGAGCATGGCCTTCATAAATCGCTGCTGGTCGGCGCGGGTAATTCTGTAACAGGCAAAGATACGCTCTACTAGCTGTTCGATGGAAAGTTGGGGTGCGGTGGCTTGTGCTTGCATCGGACTTGATTAAACTTCTCTCTTTCTTTACTGTGCCGCATCGAACTAAAACTTTGGGTGATTTCAATCCGGGGAAAATTGTGAGATTTTTCGGACAGGAAAGTGATGTAAATCGTCAAGACAATGTGACGAAATACTTGGCTGTGAGTGATGCCGGTCACTGCAAGGGGAGCAACTCCTGTGGTTTCCCGCCCCTAAGGCGAGTGCCGGCAATCAAATCCCGATTCGGGCCAAAAACGATTCCCGATTTGAAATCTCTGGGTGTGGCCAGAAACTCTGAAGGGGGCGGTCTCCGTGCGGTCACCGCCTACGAAACCGGGTTTCTCAGGGATCACAGTTGATATCTGGAAATCTTTGGCAGCTCCTATGTATGCATGGGTTCCCAGGCCGGTTCTGGGAACGAGGGAATCCAAATCAACTGGCACTGATATAAGGGAGCGTTTGTAAAGAAAACCTGAAGTCGGGGCGGGTTTACTAATATCCTGCGCTTCGTACAGACATCTTGGGTGAACCCGCCCCTACGAGAAACCGGGGGCGGCCACGGGGGCGGGCGGCCACGGGGGGCCGCCCCTACAGACTCCCTCCCAAAAGCGCGACGAGAGAGGAGAGGGCCAGACCTCACTGGGCAACACTGCAGGCGCTGCCCACTTGAGAAACAACCTTTTTCATATTTCAATCCCTGACAGGGATTCATACAAACCCATACCGCAGCTTCTATATATCATTTCAGATTCCCAAGCGCAAGCTGTGTGCCACAGACTGTTCCACCGGCTGTAAAAACCGCTACAGCTGATTTTTTCCGCCTGGAGAGTGCCGCCAGATACCCCAAAGAAAGCCAGTTAAATGCTATACTCAAATTAATATAAAGTCAATCAGCTATGCTGTAGGTTGGGCCTTGCCCACCCTACTCGCTAGCCTGAAACTCAGCCAAAACAGGTGCGAACGATGGGAAATTCCGTAGCCGTAAATAGCGACAACTTTGAAGTCGAAGTCTTCCAAAAGTCTTTTGAGAAGCCGGTGCTGATAGA
>JALOOK010000016.1 GCA_025454445.1 Oscillatoria sp. Prado101
ACAGCGACCTGGGAGAAAAGCAGAAGGCATTGGAATTCTTCAACCAAGCCTTGCCCCTGCTACTGGCAGTGGGGGATAGAGGGGGGGAAGCCGCAACCCTCAATAGTATTGGCAGTGTGTACTACTCCCTGGGAGAAAAGCAGAAGGCATTGGAATTCTTCAACCAAGCTTTGCCCCTAAAACGGGCAGTGGGGGATAGAGGGGGGGAAGCCACAACTCTCAACAATATTGGCGGTGTGTACTCCTTCCTGGGAGAAAAGCAGAAGGCATTGGAATTCTACCACCAAGCTTTGCCCCTATTTCAGGCTGTGGGGGATAGAGGGGGGCAAGCCGCGACTCTCAACAATATTGGCAGCGCCCACTACTCCCGGGGAGAACAGCAGCAGGCATTGGAATTCTACAACCAAGCTTTGCCTCTAAGACGGGCAGTGGAGGATAGAGGGGGAGAAGCCGTGACTCTCAACAATATTGGCACTGTGTACTCCGACCTGGGAGACAAGCAGAAGGCATTGGAATTATTCAACCAAGCTTTGCCCCTAACACGGGCAGTGGGGGATAGAGGGGGGGAAGCCACGATTCTAGGCAATTTCGCCGACCTCCGGCGCAGCCAAGGCAACCTCACCGAAGCCCTGACTGACATAGAAGCTGCCATTGCCATTATCGAAGACCTCCGCACCAAAATCGGTTCTCAAGAACTCCGTCAATCCTACTTTGCCACTGTCCAAGATTATTACCAGTTCTACATTGACCTGTTAATGCAACTGCATCAACAAAACCCCTCCCAAGGCTACGATGCCAAAGCCCTCCACGCCAGCGAACGCAGCCGCGCCCGAAGTCTCCTGGAACTCCTCACGGAAGCCGGTGCGAATATCCGTCAAGGGGTTGACCCACAACTCTTACAACAGGAACAGAACTTACAGCAGCGATTCAACGCCGCAGAATATCAACGATCTCAACTCACCAAGGGTCAATACACCCAACAACAGTTCGATGAACTCAAGGCCCAATCTGACTCCTTACGCAATCAACTCCAGGAACTGCAAGCCAAAATTCGCGTCACCAGTCCCGGCTATGCTAGCCTGAAATATCCCCAACCCCTGAATTTAGAACAAATCCAACAGCAAGTCCTGGATGAGGATACCCTGCTGTTAGAATATTCCCTGGGAGAAGACCGCAGTTATCTCTGGGCTGTGACTAAAAACAGTATTGCCAGCTATGTCCTGCCCAAACAAAGTGAAATAAAAGCTGTCGCCGAATCTTTCCGAGAAGCTGTTACTAAGGATAGCACTGCATCTGTTGAGAGTGGACTTGCCCTCAGCCAGATGTTGCTGACGCCTGTGGCGTCTCAACTGGGGAAGAAACGCTTATTAATTGTTGGGGATGGGGTGTTGCAATATGTTCCCTTTGCGGCGTTACCGATTCCCTCTTCTCCCACTGCGCCGCTTTTAGTGGAGAATGAAATTGTCACCCTGCCTTCGGCTTCAACAATTGCCATTCAGCGCCAGCAGCTGCAAAATCGCTCTCCTGTGCCTAAAACTGTGGCTGTGCTGGCTGACCCGGTTTTCGATAAGGATGACCCTCGCCTGACTAAAACCCCACCCCAAGAAAGTCCTGAAACCCTCAACAACTCAGCCCTAACGCGGGCGACCCGAAATTTAGGCTTGGGGCAAATTGGCCCAGAATTTTCTCGTCTGGAATATACCCGCACCGAAGCCCAGAAAATTCTGGCCTTAGTTCCCGAAAGCCAGCGTTTACAAGCCTTGGACTTTAATGCTTCTCTCCCGCAAGTGACTAACCCGAATTTATCGCAATATCAGATTGTCCATTTGGCCACGCACGGGATACTTGATTCTGTCAATCCCGAACTGTCGGGAGTGGTGCTATCCCTGTTTAATGGACAAGGAAACCCCCAAGATGGGTTTTTGCGTCTCCACGATATTTTCAACTTGAATTTACCGGCGGAACTGGTAGTTTTGAGCGCCTGTCAAACCGGCTTGGGCAAACAGGTGAGCGGAGAGGGGTTAGTGGGCTTGACAAGGGGGTTTATGTATGCGGGGGCGCGGCGGGTGGTGGTATCTTTATGGAGTGTGAACGATGTGGCGACTTCGGAAGTCATGGCTAAATTTTACCAGAAGATGCTGAGTCAGGGGAAAAATCCGATTTTAGCTTTGAGGGAGGCGCAGTTAGAGATGTTCAATTCCGGACAGTGGCAGTCTCCTTATTATTGGGCGGCGTTTACAGTGCAGGGGGATTGGCGGTAAGCAAATTTTCAATCAAGTCGAGGGGGAGCATCCCATTTTTGTCATCCCCCTCACCCCCAACCCCTCTCCCACAAGGGGAGTGGGGAGAATTCTTTATTTTTCCCCCCTCTCCCTTCATGGGAGAGGGGGGTTAGGGGGGTGAGGGTGAAAATCTTTGCAAAAACGGGATGCTCCCGGCGTGTTGCTTTCACCGGCACACGAAAAGGGATATCTTGTAGATGGCTTAGCCTAACATGCCGGTGGCGCTAATTGCCGCAACCGGCATCTTTCCCCGCCAGCCGGCCACCTTATATGCCGGCACATTTTCCCACACTACCAAGATAGCGCAAGATGTCGGTTTCTGTCAAGCTATTCGCAAGAAAACTTTTCAGACTTTTTCTCTCTCTTCCCTTGGCGATCGGGCGCGTCTTGGCGGTTCATTTAATACCGGCTTGGCAACAAAGATTATCTCTTCCCCCAGAGTGCCGGTGGGATAACCGGCATTTATCGCCGCCAGCCGGCCCCCTTATATGCCGGCACATTTCCCTACAATACCAAGATAGCGCAAGATGCCGGTTCCTGTCAACCTATTTCCGATAAAATTTCGCTCTTGGCCCAGAACCCCGGTTTCTTTAAGAAACCGGGGTTCTTAAATTTACACGAATGATTTAGACCGGCTATATAATAGAGTTAAGATGCTCGCCGGCCTGAATATGACTGCCATTTCCCCCACCCCCCAAAAAGCCGAAATCTTCTACCCCAGTGCAGATGGTGAACCCGTGGCCGAAACGTATGACCACCTGTATGCATTACTGACAGCCCTAGAAGTCCTCAAACAGTACCTAGCGGGGCGTCAGGCGACTGTTCTGGGCAACCAGTTCCTTTACTACTCGCAAGGCTTCCCGAAATTGCGAGTAGCCCCCGACGTGATGGGGATTTTTGATGTCGCCCCCGGAGGGCGGGACAATTACAAGATTTGGGAGGAAGGACAAGTGCCGGCAGTCATTTTTGAGATGACATCCAAGGGCACTCAAAACGAAGATAAAAATTTCAAGAAAACCCTCTACGAGCAATTGGGGGTGAAGGAATACTGGCTGTTTGACCCCAAAGGCGAGTGGGTCGAAGAAAAATTGTGCGGCTATCGCCTGCGGGGAGAAACTTACGAACCGATTGCAGACAGTCGTAGCACCCTGCTGCAATTGCATTTAGCGGTGGAGGACAAACTGATTGGCTTTTACCGGGAGGATACCGGCGAGAAATTGCTGATTCCTACCGAGCTGGCGGAGGCGCTGCGCCAGGAAACTCTCGCCCGACAGCAGGCGGAGGAACGCGCCGAGCAGGAGCGCCAGCGGCGGGAAGAAATGGAAGCTCTTCTCGCTCGCTACCGGCAAAGCTTTGGCGAGTTACCGGAGTGAAAAGGGCGCAAGCGCAGGGCTTTGCCCTGGTCCATTGCTGAGCCGCTAAATGTAAATTTTTGTTAAGCAGGGTGGCGGGTTACACCCCACACTTGCTATCCTGTAAACAGATGCACCCTGATGGACACGCCCACTGGTTGGGCGTTTTTTGTTTTCGGCCACCGCAGTGGGCGGAAGGGGGCTGGGGAGCGAGGGGGCGGATGCTGCCGGCGGGGGTGGACTGAGATTGCGGGGGACAGAATTCCCCTGACGCTTGTGGCCTGAGAATGGGTGCCGCAGGGGAAGTGCAGACGATATGTCGCGCCGTGAGTTTCCAGAAGACAGGGGATTTACAAAGACTTTACGGTCAGGTAAATTTTTGGCAAAGATAGATGGGTTATACCCCTGGGGGGTTATACTAAAAATATATAGATGCACCCTGATGGACACGCCCATTTGCTGGGCGTTTTTTGTTTTCGGGCCACTGGTAGCTGTCCGCCGCACCGGCAGGCTGCCGGTTTTCGGGAAGGGGGGCTCGGGTTGGCAAGCCGGTGCTGTATCTTGGAAGTATCCAAACTAAATGACTCGCCGACCATGAATCACCGCTTCCACTCAGATGATGATGGCCCATTTGGTTTGAACCCCAGGCAAGAGAGCTTGGGGGGAAAGCTGCGCACCTTCCACGAGTCCTTCGACAGCAGCATTCGCGCCATCTTGCGCGACTGCCTGTACCGGATCGTTAAAGATGAGGACACTTGCACTCTGCAGATCCTCTGCCCAAATCAAGCCGTACTGAAACGTCTTTCTCAAAAGAAAGGAAGGATTTCTTGCTTCGTTATCAATATCTGGCGCGGTAAAATCAACCGGGCGGCACTGTGCCTGAACAAAGATGGAGAGTTTTGCGAGCTGGTTACGATGGACTGCGCTCGCGGTCAATATTATTATTGAGCGGCAGAGCCCAGCCAAGCTTTTTTTGTGGCCTCGCAGAGTTGGGGTATGAAACTTTAGGGGCAATTTGATTGCATCGTGAAACAGATGATTTCAGATGATTTCAGAGCCCCCCTTTTTTTAGGGTAGCTGGAATTATATCAACATTTTCGGACTCAAAGAAAATCGCCCCTGGCCAGCTATCGCTGTCAGGGCGAGTCAGCCCCGCCCCGGCAAACAATTGCTACAGCTGGCTGGGGATTGTGTTAAACTTCTCTGGCGAGCCCAGCGAGTAATCTTCCAGAGTGAAATCAGCAAAAGGTTTGTTTTCCAACCGAGAGCGCAGGGCTTCATCCAGCAACACCCCCTCCGATTTTTTCCGAACTCCTATAATTATAATACTTCTCTGGTATGAGGTTAAGTCTCCGCTGGTTTGGCACTCGCCCCGTGCAAATTGACCCAGATTTAACAAGCGATACCCTTTGACACTCCCCAGCTTGCTAAACAATTTTTTCGATAAAAGCTGTATTTGCTTGGCTCGCTCCAAAGCCCGCCGCTCCTCAACCGAGCGCTCCCCCTCACAGGAAGCGGTGCCAATCGAAATAATCTCGGAGGGGTTTTCCATGATCTTCTGGATGCCTTCTTGTTCAAGGTTGGCCCTTAAGTCATCAACCGCGATCACCTTATCGTTATATTGAATCTGATAGGAGCTGCCAAAGCTCCACTTATATTCTACCGACAGAACAGCCACGCTAAATTCGGCAGTTCTGCCTTTGCTGTCCCTGCCTTCTTGATAGGGGAAGAAATCCACTTTACCCTTTCTTTGTGGGGGCTGAGTTGGGCGAGGGGGACGCCGGAAAGCAATGGCGCAATTCTCAGACGACAAGCCAAGTAAGCAGGCAACTTGCGGGCCGGCTAGTGCCAAGGCAGTCAGACCCAGTAATGGCAGAATCACCAAAATAAACACCACCAGGGGAAATTTATTTGACTGCGAAGTTGCCGGCGGCGAGGTCGCATTTTTCCGTTTCCCGTCCAGATAGGCCAAAAATGCCAGCAGCACTGCAGCAACCACCGCCAGAGGAAATTGATTTTGCTCAGAACTCGCCACCGGCAGCGTTTGAGTGCCGGTTTCAGTGCCTTCTGACTCGCCGGCGGGAATTACAGTTCCACCCAGTTCAGCTTCCACCTCCCGCAACCGCTGCAAAATCTCCCGGGCGCTGACGGGGCGCTGCCGCACTTCCCGCACCATCAGCCAATCGATAACATCCAGCAGCAAGGGCGAGACTTCAGCGACGCAACCCCGCCAGTTGAGCGCATCACTGTAGGAATCGTACATCTCCAAAGGCTGCCTGACTGTTAGCAAAAAGACAAAAGTGCGCCCCAGAGAAAAGAAATCCGATTGCGGCACAGCTTGACCGTTAATTTGTTCCGGTGCGCTGTAGCCTCGCGACTCAATGGAGGTGATCGGGTGTCCCGCGCCGCGTTTGGCCAGATAGGTAACAGTCATTTCTCTCGCTGTGCCAAAGTCAATCAGCACCAGCTGCCCAGAAGGTGCGATCATGATGTTCGATGGCTTAATATCCCGGTGTAAATACTGCTTGCCGTGCACCAGCTGCAAAATCTCTGCCAGCTGTTTTAACCAGGCGATGGCTTGCGCTTGCGAGATGGGTTGACTGTCCCGCTGCCGCAGCCACTCGTCTAAATTCCAACCCTGAATTTTTTCCATGATAATGCAGTGCAGCGGCTGACCGTTCCGGGTGTGATACTGGAAGTAGCCATCGACTTTGGGGATGCCCGGATGATTCAGTTCTCCGAGCACCTGAGCTTCTTGCTGGAACAGTTCTACTGCTTTTTCGCTGCTGTTCAGTTCTTCCTTGAGGACTTTGAGGATTTTGGGCGTGTCGCCTTCGCAGGCTTCATAGATTTTGCCAAAGCCGGTTTTGTCGCTCAGCAGGCGCAGCACGCGATAGCGCCCTTGCAGCAATAGGTTAGAGCCGCAACTCTGACAAAAGCGGTTGCTCTGGTTATCCGGGTGGTCTGGTCTGGGACAGGTGGGGTTAACGCACAGGCTCATAGATGGCAACAGAATAGGTGTATCTGTAGTATAGGGGCAGGGCGTGGGGCATGGGAAATGCCTTATGCAGGGAACAGCTGTTCGCCCCTGTGGAGAAAATAATAAGTTTTGCTTATCGTCCGAATGCCGGGAGCGGCCCGCAGACTTTACTTTTTCTCCCAGATGTGATAATAACTTAAGAACAAACAATTGCCCAGATAACTTGCGCAAGTTTTTTCACCGGCTGTTATGCCGGCACCGCAATTGAGAGGAAATTAATCAGTGAAGAGGTCTGTGTGCGGTGCCGGCGTCTCGCGAGCCGGCTGTTCCCTTGCAAGTCCAAGAGAGACCGGTCGTCCCACCTAATCATAGACGTGCCGCCGGTGGCGAACTCTGCTGATTTCGACAGTGCGTGTGCCGTCATCAATAGTGTAAATCACTCGGTAATCGCCAATCCGAATTCGCCAACCGTTTTCTGCCGCATTTAACTTGAGACAGCCAACCGGACGTGGCTCACTTGCTAGCGCCATAATTTTCGCAAAAATTAGGGGGCTGGTTTCAACCGGAAGTAACTTGAGTTACTTTTGGGCTGAAGGTTTAAAAATGATCGAGTAATCAGGCACTTAACTTCCCTCGCTCCAGCAGATCGCGTTCAACTTCTTCAAAGGGTATCCCAGGCTCATCTTTTCTTAACTCAATTGTTAGGGCATCATAGATATCTTCCCAAAGTTCACCGTGATTATCGAAATCAAGCAGCACCGCAATTTTTTGCCCTTCCTCATCAATTAAAAACTGGAATTCGTTCCGCTCGCCGTATTCCTGTAAAACCGCTGACCAAAAGGCACTGTGTTCTTTCAAGTCCACAAGTGCGGCGGTTTTCTTGCCTTGACAGTCGGTTAAAAATTGGACTCCCCGCATGGTTGGCGCTTCTCCCCTGTAGCCTGAGGTGTGTCTATTATATTTTAGGCGAAAAGCACCCCACAGGCAACCCCTCGCTTTGGGTGCGGGCGGAACCGGCAGGTTTTGAGTTCCCTTGCGCACACCGGCGGGAGTATAGTTATAAATATGCCTGATAATTCTTGGTTAACCCTATTGCAACAGCACCGCGCCATAGCGGTGATCCGCGCCCCGGAGATGGAACTCGCCCGCAAAATGGCTCTGGCAGTTGCCACCGGCGGGATGCGTTTGATTGAGATTACTTGGAATACTTCTGACGCTGCTCAACTAATTGCCCAACTGCGCCAGGAGTTGCCTGAATGTACAGTTGGCACCGGCACGCTGCTGACTCCAGATCAGCTCAAGGACGCCACCGCTGCCGGTGCCCAGTTCCTCTTTACCCCCCACACTGACCCGGCTATGATTCAGACTGCCACTGCTGCCGGTGTGCCGGTTGTGCCCGGTGCCCTCTCTCCCACGGAAATTGTTACCGCTTGGCACGCGGGTGCCGGTGCTGTTAAGGTGTTTCCTATCTCAGCAGTCGGAGGTGCCGGTTACATCAAAAGCTTGCAAGGCCCCATAGGCCACATCCCCCTGATTCCCACCGGCGGCGTCACCCTAGATAATGCCAGGGAGTTTATCGATGCCGGTGCCATTGCCGTCGGTCTTGCCGGCGAGCTCTTCCCCCCGCCCCTGGTGACTGCCGGCAACTGGGATGCGATCGCCTCCCGGGCGGAGTACCTCCTCCAGCGCTTGAGCAGTGCCTGAGCTGGATTGCTAATTGCGAATTGTTAATTTAAAATTCCTCAGCGGGTGTGGCCCGCAGAGGGGTGCTTTAGGAGCGATACGGGAAAATAGTTGTTTTTGTACAGACGCGCAGGCAAGCTTATAAGAGGGCGCAGAGAGTTTAATTTACCTTATAAACACAAACTTTCCAAACAGATGAGTTAAGATAGAGAGAAATTCGACCGCTGGTTTCCGAACTCCGGGAACTTGCCGGTGTAGCTAAATTCTAGAAAAAACAGCAGACAACAGTACACTTTTCAAGCTCCAGGAGGTCGTACACTGTGAACAGCGCGATAAACTCTTCTTGGTGGCGTCGCTCCGGCACGTTCTGGGCTGGTGCATCGCTTATTGTTTCTACCTTGTGTGTTTGGGCAACACCATTGCTAGCGGAGCCGGCGAATGCGGACGCTCAACACAACAAAATCGCCAATCGCATTCTGGCGCTGCAAGAAACCGATCAGCGCTGGATTGAAATTGACCTGTCCAAACAGCGCTTAGTGGCTTGGGAAGGAGACAAAATTGCCTACGCCGTTGTGATTTCCACCGGCAAAGATGGAACCCCCACCCCCACCGGCACGTTTGCCATTCAAACCAAGCACCGGGTTGCCCGCATGCAAGGTGAAGATTACGACGTTCCCGACGTACCTTTTACCATGTATTATGATGGGAGCTACGCCATTCACGGCGCTTACTGGCACAACAAATTTGGCACGCCAGTCAGCCACGGCTGCACCAACGTGGCGGTGAATCACGCTGAGTGGCTGTTTAACTGGGCCACCGTGGGCACGCCGGTAGTCGTGCACGATTAGAAACTCAAGAAACCGGGTTTCTTAAAGAAACCCGGTTTCTGAAAAACCCGGTTTCTGGGGTTTCTGCCTAACTCAACTGAACCACCGGCTGATTTTCCAGCAGGGTGTTATTCGTCAGCAAATCTTCCACAGTAATGCGCAGGAAGCGCTGGGCGTCCACCTGAAACAGGACTTTAATGCGGTCGCTCCCCGGATATCCCGGTGGGGTTAACTTAGCAATACTGCGGGCACCCTCTCTGTCATTGAGGGGTTGCACCGCAGTCTGGTTGCCAGACAGCAGGCGGGTGACGAGACGATCGCCGTCAAAATACACTTCTGTCGCGCCAGTTTCGGCACCCAACTCGCCCAAAATTAATTCAATGCTGGGCTGATTTTCCAGCGAAGCGCCAAGCATTAATTCCACCGGCTCGCTCATCGGATAAGACTGGCCCGCCTTGATTATCGGATGCCAGCTGTGGCAATTGTCGCGCCGGTTCCAGTAGCGAATGCCGTAACTGTGGTAGAGAAAATCTTTAACCTCAATGCCCTGACTCAGCTGTAGCGCCCCTTGAGCGATAGCTTCAAAAGGTTTCTCGCAGCGAATTTTAGCCCCGTCAAAATACTGCTGCACCCAAGCCTGAACAGCCGGGATTTGCGAAGTGCCGCCAACTAGCAAAACAGCATCAATGTCGGAACCTTCTATACCCTGCCGGCGGGCTTGCTGCAGCACCCCGGTCATGGCATCGTCGAGATTTTCAAAGAATTGCTGCTGTTTGAGGATTTCTTCAAATTGAGCGCGGTCGATCGCTAACTCGTAACTTTCAAACGTTTCATCGTTGAAGTAAACCTCATTCGCTTGCCGCTGCAAAGACAGCTGAATTTTTAACCGCTCTGCCAAGCGTGCGGTGAGGGCAGTTTTGGGTAGCCCTTGCGTAGTGGCGAAGTAATCTACCAGCCAGTTGTCAATATCCGTTCCCCCCAAATTTTGACCGGCTTTTGCCAGCACGCGGGCGGTTTTTGCCTTCTGGGAGGAAGACTCAGCCAGCATTTTCTCGCCCCACTTGAGAAGGAAGCCGAGGGGTTTTTTGCCAGGGATGCCGGCATCCAGGCGCACCAGAGAAAGGTCGAGAGTGCCGCCACCGAAGTCTATCACGAGCAGGAGCTGCCGGTCAGCCAGCCCGTAGCCCAAAGCAGCAGCAGTGGGCTCATCCAGCATGCGCACCTGCTCCACCGGCAGCCCCTGACAGACTTGCCCCAGCCAATTGCGGTAAGCTTCAAAGCTGTCCACCGGCACCGTCAGCACCAGAGACTGGCCCACGTCTGGCCAAGTAGTTTTGAGACTGCCGATAATCTGGGTGAGGAACCACTCCCCCACCCGCTCGAACGTCACGATTTGGCCATCGAGTTCCGGCAGAAATCCCTGGATGCCGGTGCCAATTCCCCGCTTGAAACTGCGGAAGAAGCGGGGGTCAGTTTTCACATCGCAGCCCCTGTCGCGCACTTGCTGGCCAACTAAGACCTGGCTGCGGGCGGCGTCCTCAACGTAGAGCAAGCTGGGAATCAGGGGGGGATTCTGCCCCAGCTGCGCCGTCAAACCGGGAAGTTTCAGGGTTTCTGGCTGTGCGGCGACTGGGTTCCAGCGAGCGATTGCGGTGTTGCTAGTGCCAAAATCAATTGCGATAGTCATTAATTAGAGCTCCCGGCGTCGAGTCTGTAATCCTGCCCGATCACTAGCTTATAGCGTTTCTCATATTAGTGAGGTACTGAAAAACCCGGTTTCTTTAAGAAACCGGGTTTCTGGGCCATACTTCATCCACCTGAGAAGCGCTATATTATTGACGATTGGCTGCTGAGCGTGCGTAATCCAGATTGCGCTGGTACTGTACAACTCTATCCCGAGCTACTTTGTAATTGGGACTGGACGGAGGTACAGCTTTCATAAACTCGATTGCTTCCTGCCAGAAACTTGCCACCGTGTCCCACTCAGCCCTCGATTTCGCTGATTGAGCCATATTCGCCGCACTCGTCGCTTTATTGACTGCATGCCGGAAAGAGTCAGTATCAGGCGTTTGCTCCTTATAAGTATTGGAGAAGGAGGTTGCCGGTGCGGACGGCACAGGCGATGGAGTTTGAGAAGCTACATGAGGCGAAATAGCGTGGTTAAGTTCTGGTAATTTTGAAGACAAGTATATTCCCAAAGCTCCGGAAATAATACCGATAAGCGCTAGCCGAGTTTTTGAAATATTTTGATAGTTTTGCCAGCCGACATTTCTCGCACCCGACTTAGCGTATGGCCCGTTTCAGAGCAGGCATAAACTTTGAACGGATGAGGTACTCGAATTGGTAAAGATAGGCGGCAATAATCAACCAAATTACGAACCAAGGTCTTACAGCAAAGTCATCTTCCTCTCTAATTACCACTCCCCGACCGCTAAAATTCCAGACGTTATCGGTGCTGCCAAAAATTCCTCCCGCTGCTCTTCCTATTTCCCGACCGCTACAGCGGGCTACTTCCACTGCTGTTTCTGCCGAATGAGATAAGTAACAACTTAAAAAAGCTAACACTCCCAGAAGAGTGAGGACTGCCATAAAAGATAAGCCGGTGACAGCTGTGGCGTAGAAACCTTCCCACAAGCTGCTCGAACCGGTCACCCACTTTAACTTGCGGGTTGATGATACTGGCTTTTTCCAACTGAACCAAAAAATTTGGTAAACAAAGGATAGAATAATTGTTGACACCAGCAGCCCCAGGCCCGCGAAAACTATCAAGATTACAGGGCTAGCTGTAATAGCTGAGACGAGCAGACCTCCAAATGCCAAGAATATAAAACGAGCCCCTGGAAAAGCTATCGGAACCAGAATAAACGCCCTGACCCAAGAACTCGGGTAAGGAAACCATGCCGGCCACAGGGCACCGCTCGCTTTCTGATTTCCCTGTTTAGCAGGTTCTAAAGCGCTCCCCGGCTCTTTTGGTTCTTCGACCTGATAATTCAAATTCAGAGATTCCGTCCATGTTGGAAAGTGTTGCCCTGTCTTTTTTCCCTGGACTTTCACATACTTGACAGATTCGACTCCCAACTTCATCATCGCTTGACGGATGAATGCGACTGATGATTCTTGCTCTGGCACTTGTGCCGATTCCAACACCACCTGTAGGCACCCACCCTTGAGGGTAGCTTGGGCAGTGATGCCTTTATCTTGCAGCAGGTAATTCATTACGGAGGCGATTGCCTTCGCATCTCCTCGCTTGGCTTTTTCCAGTAGATTGGCCTGAGTCATAAATACCAGTAGGGTTGAGCAGCCACCTTAACAAAATATTAAGGTACTAGGATATCTTTATTTACAGCACCTGAACACCAGTATAAATACTGAAAAAACACCTGACCGGCCCCAACTCAGTCCTGACAGATCAGCAAACCGTAACAATTTCTGGCAGAGGCTGGGAAAAGAAAAAACCCTAGCCCCTGATTCAAGTCCCTACTCCTCGCTCCCCACACCCTCATTAAAACTTGGCCAGATGCGGTCGCAGAAAAATAGCGTCCCAGAGGCCACGCACAGGGGAACCGCCAGGAGATTGAGCAGCGGAACACTCACCAAACCCAAACAAACCAGAGCAAAACTGCCACTCGCCGGCAAACTGCGGCGTATCGCCCCCAGCTTCTCCCGAAAAGGCAGACGGCGGCGCTCCAGAGGCGCGTCCAGAAAATCAATACAGACAAGCGTCGCCGCCAGCGCCACCCCGCCGGCAGAAGAGATCGCAGTCCCCACTCCCGGCACGAAATTCAGCAATAGCAGCGGCACCCCCACCTTAACAGCCAGCCCCAGTTTATTGAGCTCGTGCGCCAGTGCTCGCCCAATATCGCCTAAAATTGTAGCCGCAGTTTGCGGTTCCGCTGCCGGTAGCTTGCCGGTGCGCAACAGTTCCAGCTGCTCCGAAAGCTGGCCATAAAACGGCGCACCCAGGATCACCCCGAATTGCACCAGCAAAAAGCCGATCAGGACTAGCAGCAGCAGCAGCACCACCACCCGCAGCAGCCATCCCAGCCCAGCGTCCAGCCAGTTGAGCACCGAAAGCCAAGACAGCCAAGCCGGCAAATTAGCAACCCAGGCATCTGTCTTAGCGTCCCAACCGGCAACCAGGGCGTTGGCCCCTCGCAAACCGGGGAATAGCAATCCCGCATACAGCCCAATACCGGCAACCAAGTTCACCAAAATAGGAACCAGCACATAGCCCCAGAGGCGCGGAGTGCGAACCAGCAAAAAAAGCGCTCGCAAAGGATAAGTCGCACCGGCGATCAGTCCCACCGGTGCGTGAATCAGATTAGGCATTGGTCTTGACTGCTGTTTTGCCGAAATACCTAACTCATTATACCCCCTATCTATATAGCGATTCTCATCCTTTGTGAGGTACTGAGAAACCCGGTTTCTTTAAGAAACCGGGTTTCTGGCCCATAGTTCATCCAACTGAGAAACGCTATATTTTCATACATCAACCATAAACTTCTCATTCCCAGAACCGGCCTAGGAACGAGAGGCTTTCCCCAAAACTACTCGCCAACAGATCCTTTCCCGAAGAATTTCGGCGGTTCTGCCAGAGTGTACACCTGAGTTTCGGCTGCGATCGCCTGCCGCAGGTGCAAGGGCAGCTGCAGTATCCCCAGCAGGGTAGTGCCGTCCAGCATACGGAACCCGCCGGTGGTTTTCTCAGCGAGGATCTGGTTGACGGTTTCCGGATCTGGCCTGCTGTCCATTGCCTGAGCGGAACCGAGGACAAACCCCCAGGGCATGCCATAGCTGGGGGTGTAGCTGGTGTAGGATGTTACATGGGGGAACACCGCACTCACCGTCCGCACCAGGCGGGCGTGGATGGTCAGTTGAGCTGGAGAAACCTGCCCTGCCTGAAGCACGAAAAATCCAGAGGGCGACAGCACGCGACGGGCTTTCTCAAAATACTCTTTGGTAAACAGCTGGAATGATGGCCCGGACTCGATGGGGTCGGAGAGGTCAGAAATCACTATATCCCACTGCTCGGTGGTAGTGTCCAAGAAATCCAGGGCATCCCCGATCACCAGTTCCAGGCGGGAGTCGTCGAAGGCATTCTGGTGCATTTCCGGCAAGTGTTCGCGGCACGCTTCCACCACATCGCCGTCAATGTCCACCATCGCTACTTTCTCAACGCTTTTCCAGCGCAGCGCTTCCCGAACTGTGGCACCCTCACCGCCGCCGAGGATGAGAACTTTCCGGGGGCTACCGTGAAAAATCATAGCTGGGTGTACCAGGGGTTCGTGGTACAGGAACTCGTCGCCGGTGCAGGATTGCCACTTGCCATCGAGCACCAGCCCTTTGCCGTAAGCGCCGGTTTCTACGATGTACATTTCCTGATACTGGGTTTTTTTGTATGCCAGGACTCGCGTCACGCCGTGAACGTAGATGTCCCAAGGGGTGATGTACTCGCTCACCCACATATCGGCCCGAACTTCGCTACCTGCCATAAAATACCCTCCTTTCCCCTAAATTGACAAACTTCATATCTTACCGCCAAACGGGGGAACTTAAGGAAAGTAGTTGGGCTTTAGCCCAAAGGAAAGTAGTTGGGCTTTAGCCCAAAGGAAAGTAGTTGGGCTTTAGCCCAAAAGTTTGTAGTTGGGCTTTAGCCCCACCTGCTCCCCCCGCACTCTAGACAATTTTCATTATGTGGCGGTGTGCGCATCTGCGAAGCGACTGCCGACTTTCTCCCACAAGCAGCATTATTAGCTTAACCGCTTGCCAGCTGAGAGAGAATGGGTGCTGGAAAGCGTTAAAGGGAAAGGGATGCAGTACAGCCAACTTGGCTCTAGCGATCTGCGGGTTTCTGAAATCTGTCTCGGCACAATGACTTTCGGGCAGCAGAATACGATTGAGGAGGCGCACCGGCAGCTGGACTGCGCGGTTGCCTTTGGGGTGAATTTCATCGATGCGGCGGAAATGTATCCCGTACCGCCACGGGAAGAAACTCAGGGGCGAACGGAGGAATATATCGGCCTGTGGCTGGCCAAACAGCAGCGGGACAAGCTGGTTGTGGCCACGAAAGTTGCCGGTCCGGCCCGCAATATGCCTTGGATTCGGGGGAAGGAGAGGAAAATCGACCGACGCAATGTGGGTGAGGCGGTGAGCCAGAGTCTCCGCCGGCTGCAGACGGATTATATCGATCTGTACCAGATCCACTGGCCTGACCGTTACGTCCCTAGCTTTGGGCAAACGGTTTATAACCCGACTCAGGAGCGGGATACGGTGCCGGTGGCGGAACAGCTGGCGGTGTTTGGGGATTTGATAAAAGCCGGCAAGATTCGCTATTTGGGGCTGAGCAATGAGACGCCTTGGGGGGTGTGCGAGTTTTGCAAGCAGGCGGCTCTGCTGGGGCAGCCGTTGGTGGTGTCAGTACAGAATGCTTACAATTTGCTGAATCGGGTATTTGAGGTGGGGATGGCGGAAGCGTGCCGGCGGGAGGGTTTGGGGGTGCTGGCATACAGTCCGCTGGCCTTTGGCTCGCTGACTGGCAAGTACCTGCAAGGGCAGCCGGATATGGCCAGGATGAGTTTATTTGCCAATTTTGGCAGCCGGTATCGAAAGCCGAACGTGCCTGAGGCGGTGGCGGCGTATGTAGGAGTTGCCGGCAAGTACGGGCTGAGACCGGCTCAGATGGCGCTGGCGTTTGTGCGCGAGCGCTGGTTTGTCACCAGCACCATTGTCGGGGCGACGAGTCTTGAGCAGCTGCAGGAAAATCTGGCCAGTGTTGAGATAGTGCTGGACAAGGAAATTTTGGCGGAACTGGATGCGGTGCAGGCGCGATATCCCAATCCGGCTCCGTAAGGAGTTTGGCCGATCGGGGGTTTGACCATCAGGGGGGGGTGCACTGCAGCAAGGCAGTTGAAAACTATTCGATAATCAAGGAAGATTGCCCCACTTTTTCGCCACCCCCCGCCACTACAGGGGGCGGGGATGTGTTGCAGCGATGGTGGGTGACTTTCCGAAAACAAAAAAGCGCCCATTGCGGGGCGTGTCCATCAGGCTGCATCTGCATGTTTTCTTGCCTAGCAGGGGTGAGGGGTAATAACCTACACCCCGCCACAAAAATTTACAATTCGCTCCTGCCTGCCGGTGTGCCCCACCGGCACTCCGCCTGGAAAGGTTCGTAGTTGGGCTGCACGCCCTTACCGTGCCAGCCGGTGGGTGGGAGCACACCGGCACTCTGCCTAGAAAGGTTCGTAGTTGGGCTGCACGCCCAACCAGGGGGCCGAAAACAAAAAACGCCCATTGCGGGGCGTGTCCATCAGGGTGCATCTACATGTTTTTACTCTAGCCGGGGTGAGGGGTGATTGCCTACACCCTTATACAAAAATTTACAATTCGTGCCTGCCAGCCGGTGTGCCCCACCGGCACTCCGCCTGGAAAGGTTCGTAGTTGGGCTGCACGCCCCACCAACGGGCCGAAAACAAAAAGCGCCCATCGCTGGGCGTGTCCATCAGGGTGCATCTACATGTTTTTACTCTAGCAGGGGTGAGGGGTGTCTACCTACACCTCTATAGAAAAATTTACAATTCGAGCCGGTGGGCTAGAAAAGGTTTGTAGTTGGGCTGCACGCCCCACCAGCCCAGTAGGGTGCGTTCCCGCAAGGGAGTGCCGAGTCTCGTGCAGCGGTATCAATGGGGAACGCACCCTACCCCATGCTGCCGGTGATTGGCCGAAAA
>JALOOK010000351.1 GCA_025454445.1 Oscillatoria sp. Prado101
AGAGAGCCGCATAGAACGCCGATAAATCTTTGAAGAATATCCCCACTGACCAAGCATCGGAGATAATGTGGTGCTTGGTGACGGTCAGGACATGGGACTCTGACTCTAAACGAATCAGAGTTACTCTCAGTAAAGGCCCTGCCGCTAAGTCAAAGGGCTGGCTGTATTCTTCTTTAACTAATCGCAGCGTTTCTGCGGAACGCTCTACTTCAGTCCATCCCTGTAAGTCCACTACAGGTAATGTAAATGGCTGGGGAGAAGCGATAACCTGCACCGGCTCCCCACGCACGGTCGTAAACGAGGTGCGCAGCGTTTCGTGGCGCTCAATAATTGCCCCGATCGCTTGTTCCAGAAAACCCACCTTCAGCGGGCCAAGCAGACGCACCGCCCGGGTAATATTAAAAGCCGCATTTGCGCCTTCCAGTTGATCCACAAACCAAAGACGCTGCTGGGTCAAAGATAGGGGCAGTTTCCCGGAACGCTCCACCGGTTGCAAAGCGGGTATTTGCTGGCTCGGATTCTGGCGGACAGCGGCTGAGAGCCGGTCGCTCAAACCGGCTACTGTGGGTGACTCAAATAAAGCCGTGACGGGGAACTGGACACTGAACGCTTCATTCAACCGAGAAATTACTAAGCTTCCCAGCAGGGAGTGTCCGCCTAATTCCAAAAAGTTGTCATAAATGCCGACTTTTTCCAGCCCTAAGACTTCCGCCCAGATGGCAGCTATCTCTTTTTCTGTTTGGCTGCGCGGCGCTACAAAGTTGCGCTGATAAGAAGATAGATCGGGTGCCGGTAAGGCGTTCCGGTTTAACTTCCCATTGGGCAGCAAGGGAAGCGCTTCCATCAGCACAAAGGCGCTTGGCACCATGTAATCGGGCAGCTTCTGATTCAGAAAGCTGCGCAATTCCGCCAGATCGACTGCCGGTGCGCTATCTTCTGACGCTAATTTGGGAACGATATAGGCGACGATGCGCTTTTCCCCTGGCACATCCTCTCTCCCTGTGACCGCCGCCTCTCTCACACTGGGGTGCAGTCCCAAGGCGGACTCTATTTCTCCCAGTTCGACTCGCATTCCCCGGATATTGACCTGAAAGTCTATCCGGCCAACAATTTCTAGGTTTCCATCCGGTAAATACCGGCCAACATCCCCCGTTTTGAACAGTCGCTCTTGGGGGTTAAAAGGATTTAATACAAATTTCTCGGCGGTCGCTTCAGGCCGGTTGAGATAGCCACGGGCCAAGGTCAGACCGGCAACGTGTATTTCCCCCAACTCTCCCTGAGGCACTGGCTGCAGGTTAGTGTCCAGTATGTCCACCTGCTGCGCCCGCTCCAGGCAAGAGCCAACGGGGACATTCCCCTGTTCTTGGCTGAAGTCTTCCGGAACGGCATAAAACCCGTGGCCAATACTTTCTGTCTGGCCTAAGATATTTAAAAATCCCAGTTGATTTTTAAATAGAGTTCGCAGCTTTTGCAGTAATTGACAGGGCAGCAATTCCCCGCCAAATACTATCATTCGCAATTGAGATTCGCTGAGGCTGTGCGCCTTGTCTGGACTTTCTAGCGCCATGAGTCCATAGCGCCACACCGACGGCACGCCGTCCGAAACCGTCACCCCCTGTTTTTGGATGAGTTCAAATAGACTCAGGGGAGTTCTCGTCTGTTCGCGGGTAGCGATCGCACAAGTGGCTCCTCGGGACAGAGGCAAAATCAGCTGTCTCACTGAAGCTGTAAATGAAAACGAGGCCATGTGCAGATAAACATCGCTGTCATTTACCCGCAACACTTTGTCGATCGCTTGAATATAATGCCACACACTTGCGTGCGGCATCTGCACCCCTTTAGGTTTGCCGGTGGAGCCCGAAGTATAGATGATGTAGGCCAGGTTTTGCGGTGTTACCCCACTGGCGGGGTTTTCGTGATTCTCTCGCGCAATGTCTTGACGCGCTTCATCCAGGCAGACTGCCGTTCCCTCAAATTCCGGTAGCGCCTGCATCCATTGCTTCTCAGTCACAAGAACTGATAGCTGGGTGTCCTCCAGCATGAAGGCTAGGCGTTCTTTTGGGTAAGCCGGATCTAGCGGTACATAAGCCCCACCGGCTTTGAGAATACCTAATATTCCCACCACCATATCTAAAGAGCGCTCCAGGCAAATTCCCACCATCACCTCTGGCCCAACTCCCAACTTTTGCAAGTAATGGGCCAGCTGATTGGCTTGCTTATTAAGCTCCCGATATGTGATTTGCCGGTCTGCAAACACTGCCGCTACCGCATCCGGTGTTCGCTTGACTTGAGCCTCAAACAATTGATGAACGCAGCTTTCTTGCAGGGATGCTTCCCCACCCAAAATCTTTCGCTCTGAAATAAACATTCGCCTCGCTTGATGCTGAACAAAAAAAGAACGTTTTAGCCTTGACGCACAAGGCATTTTTCCCTCGTGTACTCGTTGTCTTCGTTCCCAGGCTCCGCCTGGGAACGCCTATTTAGAGGCTCTGCCTCCCTCTCTCAACCCTGCCTAGCGATAGTCTGAGCGCGGCGGGAGGTCCCCCCATTCATTCTATCGCATCATCATTCATTATCTCACAGAAGAGCGCCTCATCCTTCTAACCCCCTCAGAAAATTTTTTGCTCTGATTTTACTGATTGCTCCCGGCAGTTTTGCGCAGGCCCAGCCCAATGGCCCTAAAGGGCTGCAGCAAGATATCGCTCACACTATTATATAGCTCGCTCTCGCCATCTGATAGCCCGACACTAATTTTTTCATACTGGCGCGGCACATACAGCGTCCCGAACATCCAGTCCCAGAAGGCAAAAATATAAGCAAAATTCTTGTCATAGTGCTTTGGCTCAATGCTGTGATGAATCTGGTGCTGCGCCGGACTTATCAAAATATGGCTGAGCCAGGAAGGATACGCCAACCAGATATGAGAGTGGCGCAAGTTATAGCCAGCCAGATAAAAAGCAAACGTCAGGACGTTGACTCCTTGAATCAGTAGCAGCGACATCTGACTGCCGAACAGATACATCCACAGTCCCATTGCCACGCCGATGATTGTGGCCAAGAATGTCGCCCCAAAAAACAGCTCGACCGGATGGGCGCGGTAGACAGTCAGGGGTGTCAGGACTTCCGCTGAATGGTGCACTTTATGGAATTCCCACAGAAAGGGAATTTTGTGGCCCAGATAGTGGAAATAGTACATCCCAAAATCTTGTACCAGCGCTATAAAAACCGTAAAAGCAACATGATGCCATAATTGCGGTTCCGTGACGGCAAATAGCGCGGTTGCGCCTGTTAACTGTGTCAGTGCGGAGCGCACCCCATTGGCCAGATATTCTGAAGATACGAGCGCGGGAAGTACGACAAAGCTTTCGAGCAGCGTGTAGACAAAATAATACTTATACCCTGTAACGCTAGAAGCATGCAGGTACACTTCTTTGGGCCAAATGTACTGTAAGAAGTTTGCCTTCTTTTCTGACTTGGCCGATTCCAGTATATAGAGAAGCGCCACCAGGAGTACCCCCGACACCAGGTACATCCAGTAAATCACACTGTCCCCTAAAAATGGGATTTCCAGTGGGTACAAGCCGCGCTTCAATACTTCTATCGCTGTCTCCAAATTCTTCACCCTCTATGATTGCAGTCGCTCCCTTCTTTTAACGCACGCGCTTGTCACAAGCACTATTAAGCTGTCAGGCTAATAATCCTGCTTTTAAGGACAGGAGGCAGAGCCTAAGCGAGCAGCGTTCCCAGCCAGAGGCTGGGAACGAGGGAAACGAGGGAAGGACAGGAGGCAGAGCCTAAGCGAGCAGCGTTCCCAGCCAGAGGCTGGGAACGAGGGAAAACGAGGGAAACGAGGGAAATTTCGCCTCTTTGGGCCAATCATGGGACAAACACCCTTTCAACGACGCTAATAACTCTAAAACATAATTTTCGCCTCTGTCTAGGGGGAGATTGTAAATTTTTGTAACGCCTAATACCGTTTTTCCCTTAACGGCTCAGAACGGCCACCCGCCTCACCGCTAAGCCCAAGCTATTCTGAGCTTAATTTGCTTTATATAAAAATCCGAAACAAGCAACAGGATAGCTGGAAAATAAGGGCGGCAAGCAATTCTGCACACACACATATATATATATATATATATATATAATGCTAATTAAAAGCACCCGATCTGGGCGGGGGCAAAAAAGGGTTTCCAAGAATTGGACTCCCGGCAGTTTTAGATAGGCAAACCTTCCTAAAGATTGGGGTAGGGGGCTTTGATTCTTATCCCTGAAAATGGCCACTCCCACCCTGACCGGCAACCCCTTTCGGGGGTTAATTCACCCCCGAAAGCTACTCCCCCCCTCTGGAAATTGCCCCTCTCTCACTTCAGCGCAAAAATCCCGCACCGCTCGCCCTATGGTCTGGCGCAGATTAATATAAGATTTAGCAAAAGGCGGCTGGCGATCCGAGAGTCCGAGCAAGTCAGCCGTAACCAGCACCTGACCGTCGCAGTCGGGTCCGGCGCCAATTCCAATCGTGGGAATCGCCAGTTTTTGCGTAATTACTCGGGCCAGCTCCGCCGGTATGTGCTCCAGCACCACGCCAAAGGCACCGGCATCCTGGAGCGCCTCCGCCTCCGCCAAAATTCGCTCCCCGGCTTCTTTTGTCTTTCCCTGCTGCCGGTATCCCAGCAGGTGCACCGACTGCGGCGTCAGCCCCACATGCCCCAGCACCGGTATTCCCGCTCGCACCAGCCGGTAAACCGTTTCTGCGATCGCTGGGTATCCCCCCTCCAGCTTCACCGCCATTGCGCCGGTTTCCTTGAGCACCCTGCCGGCTGAGCGCATGGCCTGCTGCGGGCTTTCTTGATAGGTCAAAAACGGCAAATCCACCACCACCAGCGCCTGCTTCACCCCCCGCCGCACCGCTTTGGCGTGGTGCAGCATCTCCTCGATCGTCACCGGCAGCGTCGTCTCCATCCCCAGTGCCACCATCGCCAGAGAGTCCCCCACCAAGATCACATCCACACCGGCACTATCCAGCAGCTGCGCTATTGTCCAATCCCACGCCGTCAGCGCCACAATCTTGCGCCCTTGCTGTTTCCACTGCATCAATTGTTGCGTCGTTACTGCCATCGCTTTTACTTTTTAATACTGTTTCTCTGGCGGCGTTTTTGTCGCAGAGGCTGCTTGCGTCTCGCCGCTCGGCATAACACGATTACCACAAAATCCCTACTTTGTCAACTGCCCCCTTTCGGATGTTAAGTTATGTAACGAAAATCCAAATTTCCTCCGTTGGCGAAATAATCGCGCCTCTCGCCACCGGACAGCAAAACTGTACGGTGGAATAGGGGTTTCAGTCCGCACGCAGGCCAAATTCTCAGTTTTTAGCCTGTTTTGGCAAAACGGTGCCCCTGAGAATACCAAATTGGCATTATTTTATCAAAGTGCCTCAAACGGCGCAAGTCCGTGCGATTATTGAGAATATTTCCT
>JALOOK010000352.1 GCA_025454445.1 Oscillatoria sp. Prado101
GTGGTTCCGCTACAGCGCCTTGTCTCGCCTCTACGAATTGCAGCAACGCCAGGGGGCGCTGGCGGATCTGCAAGCGGAGGAACAAGCAGCAGCTGAGCGAGCTTTACTTAAATTAGCGATAGTTGGCGGTATTCCAACAATCGGGTTTTTGGTGGGAATGGGATTGCTTGTTTTTCTGGGTGTGCAGTGGCTGGTGAAAAGGGGGGAATCGCTGCTCGCCAAGAATGGGGATGTGGGCTGGGAAACTCCTTGGGATGGGGAAACGATTTGGCAGGTGCTGATTGTTGGCTTTTTCTTTGTCGGACAGATTCTGGTGCCGCTAACGCTTCAGATATCAAGCTCGCTGTTAAAAATTAACCCAGCGGCGCTGGATGTGCGGCTCAAAGCTTTTTATATTCTGGCGAGTTATGTGCTGCTGGCTGCGGGGGGGCTGGTGGTGCTCTACCTGTCTCTGAAGCCGTTTTTGCCGCTGACTGAAGGTTGGTTTGGGGCTGACTGGCGGGGATACTGGTTTGTCTGGGGTGCCGGTGGTTATTTTGTGGCGCTACCGCTGGTGATTGCGGTGTCGCTGATCAATCAGAGGCTGTGGCAAGGGCAAGGAGGGAGCAATCCGATTCTGCCGATTGCGCTGGAAAATCGGGACAGTGTGGCGCTGGCGGTGTTTTTTTTAACGGCTGCGGTGGCTGCGCCGGTGTTTGAGGAAATTATGTTTCGGGGGTTTTTGCTGCCGTCTCTGACTCGTTATTTGCCGGTTTGGGGGGCGATTGCTGCTAGCAGTTTGCTGTTTGCGGTGGCTCACTTGAATCTGTCGGAAGTGCTGCCTCTGGCGACTTTGGGGGCGGTGTTGGGGTTTGTCTACACGCGCACGCGCAATCTCTTCGCTTCTATGTTGCTGCACAGTCTGTGGAATAGCGGCACGCTGCTGAGTTTGTTTATGTTGGGCAGCGGTTCGGGTTGATATTCCTGTAGCCCTATTGATTAGGACATTCATTTCCCTATCCGCGTTTATCTACTTCTACTTGTGCTACAGGCTGCGGTTTTAAATATTGAACCGCAGCCTGTAGCAGATTAACGCAGATGTGGCACGCGGTTTTCAGTTGGATGAAGTACACGCCAGAAACCCGGTTTCTTTAAGAAACCGGGTTTTTAAGTACCTCACTCATACGAAAAACGCGCTCCAGCTGTTAGGCTAATAATGCTGCTTTTTGGAGAAAGGAGGCAGTCGCTTCGGTGTGCATTGCCACCAATGAAAATTGTCCCCAGGGCGGGGCGATCGCGGGGGGTGGGGCGCAGGGCGGGGGCATCGCCCCTACAAGGCTATTTTCAAGTCAGAGCCTGGGAACGAGGGGAGAACGAGGGGAAAATGGGGAGCCCAATCTCCTCTATGCCCCATGCCCAATGCGCGTCAGCCCCATGCCCCCTTTTAATAGTGACTGCCGGTTTTGCGATAGTGCACGGCTGTGACACCGGCATCCTGCAGCAAATGCCCATTTTCAACAACGGCGTACACCACCCAGTGATCGCCACAGTCCATGCGGTTTTCCACAGTGCATTCCAGATAGGCAAGTGCGTCGCTGAGAATGGGGCAGCCGTTTTGCGCTTCTTTGGTTTCCACACCGGCAAACCGGTCTTCTCCCGGCGCAAAATTCTTCATAAAGTGCTTGCGCAGCTGTTTGCCCTCTGCTAAAATGTTTAAAACAAATTTGTCGCCGCTGTGGGTTAAGGATTCCATCGCCCGGTCTTTGGCAACGGCAACTGTCAGCCCCGGAGGATTAAATGTCGCCTGAGAAACCCAGGAAGCTAACATCCCACTGGAGACATCCCCTCGCTTGGCTGAAACAACGCAAAGTGAGCCCACAATCCGCCCCACTGCTTGTGCGGTGCGGTCAGCTTGCGACGCGCTTGCGGACTGTCGGGGGGCGCGAAGTCTCTGGGCTTTTTTCAGCGCTTGGGCAAAATCAATGCCAATTTCTTTGCACTGTTGCAGGGTGACATCGGTGGGTTTGAATTTGACGCGGATGGATTCAAAGCCCAATTTATATCCAGCGTCGAGCAATTTGCTTTCTATCAAGTCAACAGCTTCCCCACTCCAGCCGTAGGAA
This sequence comes from Oscillatoria sp. Prado101, assembly GCA_025454445.1. GTDB lineage: Bacteria > Cyanobacteriota > Cyanobacteriia > Cyanobacteriales > Oscillatoriaceae > Oscillatoria. The sequence continues at coordinate 2,103 of JALOOK010000352.1, forward strand.
CCAAATACGCCGGCGAGTTTGTTTTTGGACGCTGTGGAGAGGACAATCCCCAAGGCGGTTTGAATTTGAGTGGGCGCGTGACCTCCGAGTGTGGGCGAACCGATGATAAACCCGTCGCATTTTTCCACGGCGGTTTGAATTTCTGCCGGTTCGGCTGCTTCGCAGTTAATCAATTCTACCGCCGCACCGGCTTTTGTGATTCCCTTGGCGAGCGCGTCGGCGAGTGTGGCTGTGTTGCCATAGGCTGAAGCATAAATTAAGGCAACTGTCAATTCTTTGGAATTTTGCTCCTCACTCCACTTGCGATACAGGTGCGTGAGTTCTGTCAGCCCGTAGCGCACCATTGGGCCGTGACCGGTGGCATAAAATTTTACCGGCAAGTCGGCAATTTTGTCAAGGGCGGAGATCACTTGTTTGGCTTGTGAGGCGTGCAAGCAGTCGTAGTAAAAGCGCCGGTCCTCACTGTAGATTGACCACCCCTCATCGAATACTTGGTCGCCGCAGGTATGGGCACCGTAAAATTTATCGGTGAACAGAATTTGAGTTTTCGGATCGTAAGTTAAAAGACTGTCTGGCCATCGGGGAGTCGGCGTGGTGATGAATTGCAGCGCATGTCCTTTGCCGAGATCGAGAGTGTCTTCCCCGCGCACCACCGCAATGTTCAATTCCTGCGTTTCAAAAACCTGCCGCAGTGCTATTGCGGCGGGGTTCGAGCAAACAAAAGTCAACTGAGGTGCCAATTCTAGCAGCGCTTTCAGGGTGGCACCCCGGTTTGGGTTAAAGTGTCCGAGAATGACATAATCTATCTCGCTCAACTTGAGGCGCTGCTGCAAGGATTGCAGATAATTCTGTGTGAACGATTCACCCGGCGGATCGAGCAGAGCGATTTTGTCCGCTTCGATGAGGAAGGAATTGGCCGTAGTCCCGCGCTGCAAGCTGTACTCGACTTCAAATTTGAGCCGGTCCCAAGTGCGCGAGCGGAAGACTTTGGTATCTTCTGCGAGGCTGACAACCTGTACGTCTCGTTTTTTGTTTTCTGGCATGTGAGGAGTGAGGGGTAAAAAGTTGGTGTTTTTATTATACAAAAATAATGCCAGCTGGGAGCCCAGAAACCCGGTTTCTTTTAGAAACCGGGTTTCTCATAATATCTGCAAAGCCGAACAGGGCCATCACCCTCAAGGACAGGCAAGATGCCTGTCCTACGGGGGTTAGTAGTGGTTTCCAACCTTGCGGTGGTGGACTGCCGGCAGTGCGTCTGGATTGCTAACGCGCCCAGAATCGATAACTGCGTACACAATATGGTGGTCAGAAAGCTCCATCCGGCTGGCAACTTCGCACTCCAGATAAGCTACTGCATCCGTGAGAATCGGACAGCCATTGCTTGTCGGTTGCGTTTTCACACCGGCAAAGCGATCCGCACCGGGCGCAAACCGCTTCAAGAAGTGCTTCATCAGAGCTTGGTAGTTATCTTCGGCGAGCACGTTTAACACGAATTTGTCGCCAACGTGCATAAGGGCTTCAATCGCCCGGTCTTTGGCAACGGCGATCGTCACACCCAAAGGTTGGAAGCTCGCCTGAACGATCCAAGACGCCAGCATGGCGCTGCTCATGTCGCCTTTCTTGGCGGTGATAATATAAAGCCCGCCGCTGAGCCGGCCCAAAGCTTTGTCCAGCTCATTATCGAGTGATTTCATCTGCTTCACGGTTTTATCCCGCGTCAGCCATTGACCCAAGTCGGTGCCGGCTTCTTCGCAAAGCTGGTAAGTTGCTTCCGTAGGCGTTTCCTTGATCAAAATAGCAGGAAATGCCTCTTTCAGCCCCAACTCTTTGAACTTATTGCGCAGGGGATAAACCGACAGGTCATCACCGCCGCCAGATTCAAACAAACCGACGGATTGCTTGCTGTTGGCTGCAACCAAGATGGTGCTGATCGCTGCTTCTGCTGTGGCCGCACCGGCACCTGACACAGGCGGCACACCAATGACAATGCCAGCGGCGACCCCCACCAACTCCCGCACTTCCTGCGGCTCAGCTGTCTTGATATCCATCATTTCCACAGCGACCCCTGTTTTTGTGATCCCGTGGGCGATTGCTTGCGAGAGCCGGTCGCTGTAGCCGTAATCCGAGTAGTAAAACACGGCTACTGTGGTTCCTGCTTTGGCTTGCTCTTGGCTCCATTTCTTGTAACGCCCGGTGAGTTCGCCCACATTGTGGCGCAGCAGAGGGCCGTGGCCAGTGGCAATGGTGCTGATTTCTCCCAATTCGCCCATCCGCTTCATGGCGCTGAGCACCGAGCGGGCATTGGGAGCCATCAGACACTCGTAATAAAAGTGGAAATCCTCCTCAATCTCGGCTAAATCTTCATCGTAGGTTTTATCCGAGCAGTAGTGCATGCCAAAAGCGTCGCAGGTGAACAGAGTCTGCGTTTTGGCGTCGTAGGTAAAAATTGTATCTGGCCAGTGCAGGTTGGGGGCGGACACGAATTCCAGGACGTGGCCATTGCCTAAATCCAGCTTGTCGCCATTTTTCACCAACTGTTTCTTAAATGGCTGGTGCACCAAATTTTCTAAAAACTGAATCGCCACTTTTGCCCCCACCACGGTGACTTGGGGAGCCAGCTGGAGGACATCTTTGACCAAGCCGCTGTGATCGGGCTCGGTGTGGCTGATTATCAGATAGTCTATCTCGGCTGGGTCAATGAGGCCGATGAGGGTGTCCAGATACATCTGGCGGAACTTCTCGTGGGATGTGTCCACCAGGGCGGTCTTTTCACCCCGAATCAGGAACGAATTGTATGTGGTGCCGTTTTTCAGCCCAAATTCAATGTCGAAGCGATCGCGATCCCAGTCCAGGGAGCGAATCGTCGTCGTGTCAGCTGTGATTTCGCCCGTCTCTATGGTCAGCCGGCGAACTGTGCGGTCTGCGAGCACTACCATCAGTGGCCTCCTTTTGAGCGACCCATTTTTACGTTACTTCACATATTGTTACATGACTTTCATCAAGATGGGTTATTAAAAAATTTATGGTTGGGTTAAGAATTCTAAATTCATCGTCAGCCGGAGGGGGCGGCGTTGGCATTATAAGTATAAAAGAGGAAAAATGTCAATACCCGCTCGGCAGCCGGTGTCACGAAGAGACTGACATCTTGCCTGCGGGTGACTGTAAGGAAGCGGTTGACAGCTTTCCAGCGCTCCCCTCACCCGTCAGGGTGCGGGGAAGGCAAACTTTCCCCCAGCCGCCGAGCGCACTCGCCACAGCAGCCGGCGAGCCGTTCGTAGTTGGGCTTCAGCCCAAAAGTTCGTAGTTGGGCTTCAGCCCAAAAGTTCGTAGTTGGGCTTCAGCCCAAAAGTTCGTAGTTGGGCTTCAGCC
>JALOOK010000353.1 GCA_025454445.1 Oscillatoria sp. Prado101
CAGCGCTTACTCTTCGGGCTGATTGGATTTTACTCTGCGGATGGGGAAATTGGCAATCAGCGCCGTAGCCCGCTGGCTGCTTTCCAGAGTAAACTCCAATCCATCCATCTCCAGTTCAACATACCTCGACACCACTGCCAGGATTTCTTTCTGCATGGACTCAACTATCTCAGGGGAGAGGTCAGCCCGATCGTGGGCAATAACCAGTTTGAGACGGCGTTTGACTTCCTGACGACTGGTATTTGCACCGGGTCGAAAAAAAAGTCGTTCTAGAAGTTCGCTGATCATGGGTTTTGCGGGGGTAGACGGGGGGGAAGCCATTAGACAGTCTTGGACGAGAAAAGCTTGCGAATCCAGGCAAAAAAGCCATCATTACTGTTGGACAGGTCAAGAAACTCCACCTTCTCACCTTCCAGACGTTTGGCGATGTGGTCAAGCGCCGTGCCGGCGAGCGAGACAGTTTCTGTCAATACTAAGGGTTCCCCCCGGTTCGTAGAAACGATCACCTTCTCATCATCTGGGATCACCCCAATCAGCGGAATGGCCAGAATTTCCTGCACGTCCTGCACCGACATCATGTCATTCGCTTCCACCATTCCCGGTCTCAGGCGGTTGACAACCAGATTAATCTTCTTAATCCCCTGGGCTTCCAGCAAGCCCACCACCCGGTCAGCGTCGCGGACTGCAGCAATTTCCGGAGTGGTGACAATCACCGCTTCCTTGGCAGCCACAATTGCATTTTGAAAGCCCTGCTCAATCCCAGCCGGACTGTCAATCAAAATATAATCGTACTTCTGGGCCAAATCGTCAATAATTTGCTTCATTTGCTCTGGGCTGACGGCATCTTTCATGCGGTTTTGAGCCGCCGGCAGCAGCACCAGTCGGGGCTGGCGCTTATCTTTCACCAAAGCTTGCTCCAGCCGGCACTCGCCGGCGATCACCTCCACAGCCGTGTACACAATCCGGTTTTCCAAACCCAGAAGCAAGTCCAGATTTCTCAGACCGAAATCCGCATCCACCACAGCAACCTGGCGGCCCATTTTAGCCAGAGCCATTCCTAAATTCGCTGTGCAGGTGGTTTTCCCCACCCCTCCTTTACCCGACGTGATCACAATAATGCGACTCATTAAACCGTAAAACTCACGAATGCTGGTGAACCGATACTTGGCCTTAACTATAACCGCAGAGCGCCGCCTTGCTTCAGCTTGTCGCTGTTTCTGGCAATGGCTGGATTGATACAGTTGAATCAATTGTGCCAGACTTTTCAATTTACCACAGACAGCGATAGCAAATCACTTTAGCTCGCCCCTCAGTTGATTTTTGACAGCAGCTGGGTTCTATAAAAATCAGCCGCCCTAGTGATGCGAATTCCCTGCCCGCTCACATAAGCCACTTCTGGATAGAGCTGCCCTGGTGGCGGTTCCGGTGCCCTGGCCAAAAAATCCCCAATCCGAATCTGGGTGGGCTCCATCTGCAGCGCCATAATTACGCAATCCGTCTTCCCGCCGGCACCGGCATGAGCCAAGCCCCGCAGACGCCCCCAAATCAGGATATCCCCGTCCGCCACGATCGCTCCCCCTGGATTCACGTCTCCGATCAGCACCACAGTGCCCGGATGGCGCACTTCCACCCCAGAGCGGACTGTAGTTTCCAGATAGAGGGCGTCTGCCATAGGCACCGCCGGCGCGATGCGGGAGGGCATCAGCGACGCCGGCGAGGAGAACTGCTCGACAGAGTAGCCGGCGGCGGCGGCGGCGACTGCAGTTTGGCGGCGGGTGGTGTGGACTCGCGCCAGCAGCAGCCCCGCTTCGCTGAGGGCGTCCGCCAGGGCTTGCAGCTGGCGGGCGTCCAGCAGCCGGTCTTGCGCCACCAGGCACACTTCTGTGTTTGGCTGCCAGAAGCGCTCGCTGGCATTGAGCCTCAGCTGCATCTGCTGCCACATATCAGGCCAATTGCTTGCCGGTGGCCCATTCGAGCCGCTGCTCTCCGCTTCCAGAGGCAATATTAACAGCAGCCGCCCCCCCTCAGTTTTGAACCGCACTTGCGGGTTGCGATTGCTTTCGGGAGGGTTTTCGGGATCGCTTAACACGAAAGGAACAGAGGAATCGGAAGTCATTCAGGTTTCCCTTCAACTGGGTTCCCCAGGGAGTGGGGAGCGCATCAAGAAAGACTAAGTATCAATCTTATCTAGAATTCAGCCATCCGATCATCTCATGCCTGCGGTTCGGGCAACAGAGGATGCCGGCGGCATGTCTGAGAGCCGGTGGCCATCCCCCCAGCGCACAGTCATCCTGCCTGTGCTATACAAGATGCTATCGGTAGCATATCTCACTTGTCTGGAGCGCTTATGCAGATCCGTCGTCTGGCGATTGTCGGGGGAACCCACGGAAACGAATTTACCGGTGCCTACCTGATAAAAAAATGGGAAAAGCACCCAGAACTACTAAAAAAAACCTCTTTTCAAACCCTGGCCTTGCTCGCCAACCCGCAAGCCTTTCAGGCAGGGCGCAGATATATTGACCGGGACTTAAACCGCTGCTTTACCCTCAGTGACCTGCAAAACCCCACCCTCTCTGCCTGGGAAGACAAAAGAGCTAAGGAACTCAACCAAATCCTTGGCCCCAAAGGCAACCCAAAATTGGCAAAATTTGATTTTATCCTGGACTTGCACAGCACGACTGCCAACATGGGCCTGACTGCAATCCTTGTTGGCGCTCACCCCTTTAACCTGAAACTAGCAGCTTATCTCAGTTCCATAGAACCAGCGCTGAAAGTTTACCAAACCCTCAACAAAGGCGAAGATTCCTACTATTTGGAATCCATCTCAGAACGGGGTTTTGCCCTCGAAGTTGGCCCGATTCCGCAGGGAACGCTTCATGCCGGTTTGTTTCAAAAAACAGAAGCGCTAGTTTATGCTATCCTAGATTATATAGAAAAATATAATCTGGGTCAACTGACCCCAGCAAATTCCACCCTCACCCTGTACCGGCATTTAAAAGTTGTGGACTATCCGCGAAACAAAAACGGGGAACTTGAGGCGATGGTTCACCCCCAGCTTCAGGGCAGAGACTATCAGGAACTGAAAAAAGGCGACCCCCTGTTTCTCACCTTTGAGGGCGAGACGATTTATTATCAAGAGTCCGAAACAGTCTGGCCGGTGTTTATCAATGAAGCCGCCTACTACGAGCAGGGTGCCGCCATGTGTTACACTAAAAAAACCGAATTTATAGCAGTATGCACTTAGGCCAGGACAGTAGGACAGGCGAGACGCCTGTCCTACGCCGTTGGTACTGAGAAACCCGGTAACTTTGGCGAAACCGGGTTTCTGGCGTGTACTTCATCCAACTGAAAACCGCTATATCTTCTGATGCGGAACGCACCCTACTATACTTGGCGGGGTGCGTTCCGCGTCACCGGCGACAAAGTACGGGTGGATATCAGTTATGCGCAACGCACCCTACTATTCTAACTCAAGTTGCTACCTACAAGTGAGTCAGGGTAGATCCCCCCCTAGCCCCCCCTTAAAAAAGGGGGGGGACATTCTCTTGCGCCCCCCTTTTTAAGGGGGGTTTGGGGGGATCTGCATGCAAAGACCTTGTAGGTGGCAACTTGGGTTACTATTCTAAATATGTTTGCTCAACCGGCGGTAAATAGTAGCCAGCGCATCAGCATCGCCCACATTGCCAGGGAACAGCACCACCGGCAAATTAGGAAATTGCGGGTGATCTTCTGGAGTGCGCACCATTGAGCACCCGGCTAAAATTTGGCCCAGCAGCCGCGCCGCCCTCAGCGCCAAGCCGGTACTCAAAACATCATTAGAAGTAATTCCCCCCTTGCTGATTAAAAATCCAATATCCGCAGGCATTCCGCGCACGATATCCATCAGCAAGGCGGAAACCGCTAAACCGAACTGCAGGCGCACTCCCACACTGTCAAAAGTGAGTTCCTGCCGGCTAGTATAAACCACCGGCGTAAAGCCGGCGGCGTGAGCTTGATCAACCTTGTCCAGGGTTGTGGCGAGCAGCTCGGATCGCTGCGTTTCCGACTCGTCGAGCAAATGCGCCACATCCACCTCAATCCCCACCACACCAGGCTCTTGCAGCAGGCGTTCCAGCTGTTCCGTGGACTTCTTGACGTGGGAGCCGACGATCGCCGCACCGGGTTTGCCCTGGCGCACATATTGGGCCATATCCTCAGCCGCCACCGGCTGGGGTCCGAGATTGGCCAGGGATGTCAGGATGCTGGCGGCGCTGCGGAACAGGAAGCGTTTGCCAAGGCTTGCGGAGTGTAACACATCGGCGGCAAATTTGTCAAGGTCTGCCTGGGTTTCGCCATCGACAGCGCAGCACTGGTTGCCGGTGAGCGAAGTCAGGCGTTCGGAGGTGCCGGTGCGGATATCGGAGAGCAAAAATCGCTCAACCGCGCTGGCGGGGATTCGCCCACCGGTCTTTTCTGCCACATAGTCGGGGAGGTAGCTGTGCCGGTAGCCAAAGACGGAATCGCGGGCGAACTCGGTTTCGTGCACCGGCACAGGTGTGCCATTCACGATCAAATAGTGCACGCTGTCGCGGGTGAAGCGCCCCCCCTCGAAAAATGCCGGTACGAGGAAATGGGCGTCAAATGGGCCAAGTTCAGAGGCAATGACATCGGTTTCCACGGGGTAATGTCCCCGCAAGGTGGAGTCGGAACGGCTGACAACCAGGAAATCCCGGATGCCTTGAGCAGCAATCGCCTGTTTCAGATTGTGGCAGACTTCTCGGGTCACAGCGGCGGCTCGCTCTGGAGTGAGAGCTCGCGTGTTGGTGAGGACAAAGAAAATCGGCGAGGAGTCGCGCAACCCCAGGCGCAGGGTGTCCACATCCCAGCGGGTGAGCAGCAAGCAGCTGTGGACAGTCTGGGAGCCGGTGGGATCGTCATCGAGGACAATGATTTTGGGTTGGCTGGTCATGTTTGATCTGAGTGTGACGATTGCAATTTTCTCATTTCGGCTTGAATGCCGGTGCCAATTTGCAAGGCTCGATCTAGAAATTGCCCGTACTCACTCCCTCGATCGCTGACTTGCAAGGCGCTGAGGGCGGTGAGGTTAGTGACAAAGATTTCGGGATTGGTGGCCATAAAATCCTTGTTTTCTCGGAAAATCCTCTCTGTCCTCAAAGCGCGAATCAAGTCCGATCTTGTTAGCTGCAGGGCTTGCAGCGCGGTTGTCCTGTCGCGAATTGCTGTTTCTGCGCTGCCGGCGTCTTGGATCTGGTCGCTAATATCGATAGCTTTAATTACCGCATGATAGCGGTCAACTTCGTCTAGAAGCGAGAGCAGCGTCTGGGGGCTATTGCGTTTTAGCCAGAACCAGCGGATAATCACAGTGGCAATCGGCGTCAGAACCAGACAGGCGATTGCCGCCGGCACCGAGACGCCAATTAAAGGCATAATAATAAAAGTGTACAGGAAACCAACGACGATTGGAG
>JALOOK010000017.1 GCA_025454445.1 Oscillatoria sp. Prado101
CACGAGCGCGAAACCCTGGAAGCTGTTATCGCGGCGCGGAATGCAGCCATGACAGCCAGCACGCAAGCCGCCCAAAATCCCGGCGATCCGCAAGCAATGCAGCAGCTACAGAATTCAGAAGCCGCCCTCACAGGAGCGCTGAGCCGGCTTTTAGTCCTGTCTGAGGCTTATCCCGACCTAAAAGCCGACCGCACCATGACTCAGTTAATGGAAGAATTAACCTCTACAGAAAACAAGGTAGCATTTGCCCGCCAGGCGTTTAATGATGCGGTGACGCTCTACAACACCAAGCGAGAAGTGTTTCCCAGCAATTTAATTGCCGGTTCCTTCAACTTCAGTGCGGCTGAGTTACTCGAAGAACCTGCGCCTGAAGTGAAAAAGGCTCCTCGGGTTTCCTTCTAAATAGTGACATAGTGCTGCCCGCCCCCTCACCCGCTTATGAACTTTTTTGAATACCAAGACCGAGCTCGCCAAAACACCCAAAAGCTCATCGGGCTTTTTATCCTGTCCGTCTGCTGCATCACGCTCGCAGTTTACGGTGCGGCGCTGGTATCCTTTGGGTTCCTCTCAGAGGCAAAAACGCCCGCTGATCTGTGGAAACCCGAGCTTTTTCTGCTGGTAGCCATCCCGACGCTTTTGACAATTGCCGGCGGAACTTGTTATAAAGTGTTACAATTAAGGCAAGGGGGTTCAGCGATTGCTGAGGATCTCGGAGGGCGACGGCTGCTTCCCGATCCGATCAATCCCGATGAGCGACAGCTGTTGAATGTGGTTGAGGAAATGGCGATTGCCTCCGGGATATCCGTGCCGGCAGTTTACGTTTTGGACAGAGAGCGCGGCATTAATGCTTTTGCTGCCGGTTACACGCCCAATGATGCAGTGATTGGCGTTACTCGCGGCACCCTCGAACAGCTCAGCCGCGATGAGCTTCAGGGCGTAATCGGTCATGAATTCAGCCACATTCTCAATGGCGACATGCGGCTGAACCTGCGGCTTGTCGGATATTTGCACGGGATTTTACTGATTTACTTGACTGGGCGCATTCTTTGCGATTGGAATCGCGGCTTGGACTCCCGCGACAAAAATAATAATGGAGTTATATGGTTCGGAATTGCCCTGGTTGCTATTGGGCTTGTGGGAGCGTTTTTCGCTCGTCTGATTAAAAGCGCTGTTTCCCGCCAGCGGGAGTTTCTTGCAGATGCCTCCGCTGTGCAGTTCACGCGCAATCCAGCCGGCATTGCCGGCGCACTCCGCAAAATTGCCCATCACTCCGATCGTTCTTTGCTTCAGTCTCCCTATGCGGAGGAAAATAGCCACCTGTTTTTTGGCAATGCTTTGAAATCAGACTTTCTCGGCGAACTCACCGCAACCCATCCTCCCTTAGAGCAGCGCATTCGTCGCCTTGAATCTTTCCGGGGTGAATATGCCTCACCGGCACCCATTTCAACCTCTGGCAATCGCCAGCCGGCTGAGAGTCAAGACTCGCTGGCGCTGGGATTTGCCGGCGCAAACTCCCCCCCGCCAGCAACGCCAGCCAGAGTTGCAGTCAATCCCAAACAAATAGTAGCGCAGGTTGGAACGGTTGCGCCAGAACATTTTGCCTACGCGCAAGCATTGCTGGCAAAATTGCCCGAAACAATTCAAACCGCCGTGCGAGATCGCCACAGCGCTATTGCCATAGTGTGCGCTCTGGCGCTCGACAGTGAAAATCCCCAACTTCGCGAGCTGCAGATTGCCTGGTTGCGCCAGGTAGAGCCGGCGGAAGTGGTGGAAAGCGCTCTCGCGTTCAGCCAAGAAATTGCTCAACTCGACCCGCGAATGCGGCTCCCTTTGCTAGAGCTGACTGTTCCCGCACTGCGCCAGAGTTCCCCAGCTGAGTGCCAGAAACTTTTCAAGTGCGTGACGGGTTTAGCTAAGGCGAAAAAACAGCGTTCGCTGGCAGAGTTTGTCTTGTATCTCGTATTGTGGCACCGGCTGCAGCCTTGCATCAATCCAAACGTTGAAAATAAGATTCAGTATACCGCATTAAAGCAAGTTTGGTCTGACTGCCTGATTTTGCTCTCCGCTCTGGCGCGAGTTGGGGAAACGAAGCCGGCTGCAATTGCTTTTGCCTTTCGCTCAGGACTTGGCAGATTGCCAGGTGCCGGTCAGCAAACCTTCCCAGAAACGCCGCCAGCTTTTAAGTTGGGCGAGCTGCACGAGAGCCTGCAACGCTTAGGTTTGGCTTCTCCAAAACTGAAGCAATCTGTCGTTGATGCCTGCGCTCATACGGTATTGCTGGATAATGTTGTTACGGTACAGGAGGCGGATTTGCTCCGCGCTATCGCAATTACCCTTGACTGTCCGCTGCCTCCTTTTCTGAAGCAAAGCCGGTAAATATCTGTCTGGAAATATAGAAATATGGTTTCTGGATGTAGCGTTTATTTGTGGGTGAAAGTTCAAGGTTGCCGGTGGGTTACGGGAGCATCCCATTTTTGTAATCCCCCTCACCCCCAACCCCTCTCCCACAAGGGGAGAGGGGAGAATTCTTGATTTTTCCCCCCTCTCCCATGAAGGGAGAGGGGGGTTAGGGGGGTGAGGGTTACAGTCTTTGCAAAAACGGAATAATCCGGTGGGTTACGGCTAGGTTCAAAAAAAACCTCATATCCCAGCATTTTGCTGCGCGTACTTCAGATTCTTCTCATACTCCCCAACCTTTTTCTGCGCAGTTTGGTAATTCGGGCTAGATGCCGACACCTCCTTCATCAGCTGAATCGCTTCCTGCCACTTCTTGGCTACCCCGTTCCAATCCTCCGGTGTTTTGGCGCTTTGAACTAACAGTGACGCATCTTGAGCGGATTTCACCGCTAACCCGAACGTATCCGCACCGGGGGAGATCGCTTCTTTGCGGGTTTCAGTTTTGATAATGAACTCGACGCGGCGGTTCTTTTCCCTGCCGGCGGGATTGTCCGAGCCGTCTGGATTATCATTCGGAGCGAGGGGTTTACTTTCGCCGAAACCTTTGGTTTGCATGCGAGGTGCCGGCTGCTTGAAAACATTGACCAAATAGTATTTCACCGCCGCCGCACGCTTCTTAGACAGGTCGATATTGTAGTCGTCATCCCCCTTGCTGTCGGTGTGCCCGTTGATGAAAACCTTCAGCCCAAAAAAGGTTCGTAGTTGGGCTTCAGCCCAAAAGGTTCGTAGTAGGGCTTCAGCCCAAAAGGTTCGTAGTACGGCTTCAGCCCAAAGCTCGTAGTACGGCTTCAGCCCAAAGCTCGTAGTAGGGCTTCAGCCCAAAAAAGGTTCGTAGTTGGGCTTCAGCCCAAAAAGGTTCGTAGTTGGGCTTCAGCCCAAAAAAGGTTCGTAGTTGGGCTTCAGCCCAAAAGGTTCGTAGTTGGGCTTCAGCCCAAAAAAGGTTCGTAGTTGGGCTTCAGCCCAACCGCCGATATTACTAATTTTGCTTGGTCATCACCACATCCGCCCACCACAGAGTACAATTCGGAGGAGTGTTGCCAACCGGCGACAGCTTTCCCTCCACAATATTAGGAGAGCGCCGCACCCCCTGGAACGTCATTCTCGCACCCCGACAGCACGAGCCGGTGTACAAAACAGTCCAGTTTACTTTTCCAGCCTCAACAGTTCCAGAGATTGAGGTGTCTTTGCAGGCGTTGCCGCTTGTCTCAACAAATTGGCCAGCTAACTGAGAGCCTATTTGGTTAAAATAGGTCATAATTTCGTAATTTGCAGGACCTCCGACAGCTGGGTTGGTCAAACGTCTTACATTTATGTCCAATTTCCAATATCCCTGAACTGGCGGAGCATTTGCCTTACTAACCTCAACAGGTTCCTCTTCCGGAAGCATTCCCCGCACCACATCAACCGCACCGGCACTAACGATGGCGGATAAAAATACCGCCCCTAGAAGTGAAGGGAAAAACAGAATTCCTACCTTTCGCAATCTCACAGACATACTCCCAAATTCCTGTCTTGTTGGGGACATTTACAGGCAGCATCTCACTCCAAGCAAATCTACCTCCTGCCCTCTTCTTTCTCCCCCTCTCCCCTTGTGGGAGAGGGGGCTGGGGGGGCTCGGGGCCCCCTCTGGGGATGGGGGGGAAGAGGGGATGACAAATGTGAGATGCACCTGATTTCCAACATAGACTGGCTTTCCAGGGGCGGAAAAATTTTTGACCTGTTTTCAAGTTTTGTTAACTTTGCTTGACTTTTATTCCGGTTCGCGATATATTCCCCCAGCCTTTGAAGCCGGCACCGTCTTTCCTTTGTTCCAGGCAAAACCGGCAACCTTGCGGCTAGCACGCACCCCAACCTTGCAGAATTCTGCGAGCGCCCGGTTAAAATCAGTCAACTTCTTCCGCAGCTGCGGATCGCGCAGCGCCACAAATTGGCACACAAGGAGAGTCACTCCCAGCCAGGAAAACCCCATTTTGTCCCAAACCACCTTATTTTTGAGATTTTGTACTTCAGTCTTTTTAAGTTCTGGATAAATCCCACCGGCATCTGCCTTCTCAATATTTTCCCTTAACAGCTTGGTTGCTTTTCCCCACTTCTTTACCGGCACTTCATAATAGGGTTCCAGACACCAAGCCAAACTGCCATCCACTTCCTCCCTGAGCGTTTCCGCAAATAACTCAAAAGCTGATTGAAAAGGATACTCCGTTTCCAACCTATCAGGCAACCAACGTCTAGCCACCTTGCGGAGAAGGGTGTAAACCGCACTGTGCAGCTCAGCCACATACTTATTGGCTTCCTTCACAAGCGCCCACTGATATTTGTAAAGAGTGACTCTCTGTTGCAGCAAGTCGTGCCGGTGCTTGGAAATCTCTCCCTTCTCCAAAGCGTCGCCAATCGGATCTCCCTGACACAGGATAAACTCCGCTCTCCAGCCTTCCGCAAGCAGCAGGTGGTTTTTTCTATAGTTATGCCACTCATTAATTTGTTCTTCTTTGCGGCACCGATCCAGTAAAGCCTTGCTGGGCAAACTGGCTATAATTTCCGCAATCTGCTGCAATTCATCCTCGCTGATTTCAGTCATGCTACCCCCCGCAGTAAAGCCATCATTCATGCTAGCTCACTGCCGGCTAACAGTCAAATGCCACCGGCTCCTCTCACCCGCCGGTTTCCAGAAACCGGGTTTCTCGAAGAAACCCGGTTTCTTAATATTAGATAAACCCCCCTCTTCTCCCCCTCTTCTCCCCCCTCTCCCCTTGTGTGGGCGGTGAGGGGGGGTGAGGGGAGGTCTTCTGCGCCCGCAGCACCGGCACGGCGCAGGCTATTGCAGCTGATTAGCCATAAAAGCCTCAACCAGTTTCAGCGTATTTTCCAAACTAGCCACCAGCTCATCCGCCCCCTGCAAATTTTGCTCCCGCGCCTGCATTTCCAGCTTCTTAGCAGTTGCCTGCATAGATGGCACCCCCACATTAGAACTCGCACCTTTAAGCTGGTGCGCTTGAGCGACAATCGTCTGGCAATCATTTGAATGCAGCGCTTGCTTTATCATAGCCAGCTTAGCCACCGCATCCGCCATAAAAGCTTCCAAAAGCTCCCGCTGAAACTCCACATCCCCGCCAGAAACACCATTCAGGCGCTTCATATCCATGAGCTCTCCCACAGCTATGTCGGGAACAGAAGACTTGCTGCTTGCCGGCATCCTAGATGAGCTACTTGAGCTACTCTCGCTCTCAGGTGGAGTCTGGGAGCTAACCCCTGTCGGCTCCACCGACTCTTTTGCCTGAGCGAGATCCTCCTGTTGGCTCAACCGGCTCTTTTCCCAGCGCTCCAGAGCCGCTCCCAAAGCCGTCATATCCACCGGCTTGCTGAGATAATCATCCATCCCCGCCGCCAGACACTTTTCCCGATCGCCCTTCATGGCATTCGCCGTCATCGCAATCACCACCGTGTGCCGGTCAGCTCCTTCCCGCTTGCGCAACACCTCCGTCGCGCCGTAGCCATCCAGCACCGGCATCTGGCAATCCATCAGCACAATATCATACTCTTTTTTCGCCAAAATGTCAAGCGCTTCCTGACCGTTGCCGACACAATCTGCCAGATAGCCCAACTGCTTCAGCTGGTTGATCACCACCTTTTGATTAATCGCATTATCCTCCACCACCAGAATTTTCAAATTCCGGCGCTGAACAGTAACTTGGGGGGGCAGAGTCGTGGGAGGTTGCGGTTTAGAACTTGAAGGGCTGGTAATCGGGGGGCGAGATTTGGGCATTTGAGAATTTTGGAAATTTCTACTCCCAATCTCATTCCTTGCCGGTCTAGCCAGCGCTGTTACAAAAATATCAAACAGCCGCGACTCCTTCACCGGCTTAATCAAATAATCCCCAAAACCCGCCTTGCGGATGCGCTCCGCAATATCCCGCTGGCTCAGAGAAGTCATCACAATCAGCCTCGTCCGCGCCAGCCTCGGATCGAGCAAAATCGACTTGCAGAGCTTTTCTCCCTCCATCTGGGGCATTTGCATGTCCACCATAGCGATATCGAACGGCTGTCCAGACGCCACAGCCCCTTTGAGAGCCTTGAGCGCTTCCAGTCCGCTAGACGCCTCCCGGACGCGCATCCCCCAACTAGAAGCCATATACGCCACCGAGAAGCGATTCGTAGCATTATCATCTACCACCAAAAGTGTCACACCGGCTAGCTCAGTTCGGGATATTTCACCCTCCAAATTCGGGCGCGACGCCTGTTTGCCCAAGCGGACAGTAAACCAGAACGTAGAACCCTGGCCCACCTTACTTTCCAAGCCAATTTCCCCACCCATCAGCTCCACCAGCTGCTTGCTAATCGCCAGTCCCAAGCCGGTGCCTCCGTACTGGCGAGTCGTGGAAGCGTCAACCTGAGAGAACGACTGGAACAGCTTGTGCAAATCCGACTCTGAAATGCCAATGCCCGTATCCGTCACCCGGAAAAAAATAGTCGCATCCGTCGGCGTTTCCGATTGCAAAGACGCCTGAATAACCACCTCACCAATAGAGGTAAATTTAATAGAGTTACCTGTCAAATTCATCAGTATCTGGCGCAGGCGAACCGGGTCGCCGGTGCATTTTCTCGGCACGTCCGAGTCAATCCAGCCCATCAGTTCTATCCCTTTCGCATCTGCCGGCGTGGCTAGCAAATCCACCACATCTTCCACGCAGCTGCTCAAATCGAACTCGATATTTTCCAGCTGCATCACACCGGCTTCCAGCTTGGAAAAATCGAGAATATCATTAATCACCCGCAGCAAATTCTGACCGCTAGCCTGAATCGTGTCCACAAAATCCCGCTGTTCCGCAGTCAGTTCTGTTTTCGCCAGCAATCCCGCCATCCCCAACACCCCATTCATAGGCGTGCGGATTTCGTGGCTCATATTAGCCAAAAACTGGGATTTGATCCGCGAGGTAGCGAGCGCCGCTTCCCGCGCTTCCACCAGCGCCTCCTCGTAACGCTTGCGCTCGGTGATGTCGCGCACCACAGTGCCGATGCAGAGGGGGTCGCCGCTTTGGGGGTGGCGGACGAGAAAAATATTCATCTGCACGTCAATAGCAGCGCCGGTCTTGAAGTGACGGAACTGGCCATCTCCCAGCCAGTGGCCAGTCTCTCGGACTGCCGGCAAAGCTGTGTCTCGCACCAGCTTCCAAGTTTCCGGCGTGCAGCACTCGCGAATGTTGGTGGAAAGGAGGTCGCCGGTACTGTCAATGCCCACGAGGCTGCGTCCGGCTTGATTGAGAAACAGCACTTTCCCCACCAGTGAAATCATGCCAATAAAATTGCTGCTGTGCTCCACCAGCAGTGCCAGCTTCTGGCGCTCCTCTTCCGCCAGCTTGCGCTCGGTAATGTCGCTGGAAATCCCGTCGATGCGAATCGCTTTGCTGCCTGCTTCTTTGACGACGCGAGCCCGGTAGCGCAGCCAGCGCACCTCCCCAGAAGGGCGCAATATCCTGTATTCCATGTCAGCGCTGCCGGCTTTCAGTATACCAGAAGTCAGCTGCGCCACTCGCTCCCGGTCTTCCGGGTGCACCACTTCCAGCCAGAGGTTGCGGTTTTCCAGGAATTGTGATACAGGCCGACCATACACTTGCTGCGCTGCCGAATTCATGTAAAGCAGCTCCCAGTGTTCTGCCCCAACCGACCAGACAACATCTTGCAGCGAACCCAGAATGCTGTCCAGCCGCTCTTGGTTCTTCTGCAAAGATTCCAGCAGAGAGGTTAGATGTAAAGTCTCTTCTTGCAGAGACATTACATCTAACTTCTCTTCAGTGATGTCGCGCCCGACTGCTTGGAGTTCGACAAGCCGCCCACCGGCATCAAAAATCCCCCGGTCTGTCCACTGATACCAGCGGACTTCCCCATTGGCGATCGCAATCCGGTGTTCGCAAGTCACAAAAGGCACTTCCCGGCTGAGCTTTCGCAAGTTCTTGGCCACCAGATCCCGGTCTTGTTCGGGAATCGCCGGCATAAAGCAGTGACCGACAAGAAAAGCCGGCTGGCTGTCGAAATGCCGGTAGAAAGCGTCGTTGGCGTATGTCAGGGTGCCGTCGGGCAGAAAACGGCAAATCAGTTCGGTTTGGTCTTCGACAGTGCGGCGGTAGCGCTCCTCCGATTCCCGCAACTGCGCCAGAACCCGCACCCGCTCCGCGATCTCAACGGCGATCAACAGCACTGCCGGCTCTCCTTCCCATTCAATAGCGCTCGCTGTCAAGTCAACCCAGCGCTCCTCACCCCCCCCAAAAACAAAAGTTTTCGCCAGCAGCTGCAGTTCGCACCGGCACGGCGCAGAGGGGCCAACCCGTTCCACCAGGTGGCGAAAGTCGGGATGGATTATATCGCGCAATTGCATTTTTTGCAACTCTTCTGCCCTCCAGCCGGCGATCGCTTCTGTGGCGGGATTGACGTAGAGGAATTGCCCATCCCGACAGATAAAAATCGCAGCCGCACTGGTGGAAGCCAGTGTGCGAAACAGGGCTTCCGATTGGGCTCCTTCCTGCTGCGCCCGCACGCGGTTGGTGATATCTGTAAATGTCACCCAACCGCACAGGGGGCTACCTTCCGCATCCCGAATCAGGGAAGCTGTCAGTGTCACCCAGAGAATTTCTCCGTTTTTCTTGACATAACGGCTTTCTATGGTATAACTCGGAATTTCCCCCCGAAAAAGCTGTGCCGCCAGTTGGGTGCCGTCGGGGTCTTCTGCACAGGCAAGTTCGGTGAGGGTGAGTTGGCTCAGTTCAGCTTCGGTATAGCCCAGCATCTGGCAGAGCGGGGCGTTCACTTTCACGAACCGGCAGTCGGTGCCGGTGATGGCCATAGGGAGCGGCCCAATTTCAAAAAACTGGGCGAGTGAGGACCGTATGTGCGGCCCTGTCCATGCGGCCATCCCCGGCAGCCGACAATCTGGCGCTGGAGCGACTTGTGCCGTCTCGGCTGGCGAAAAGCTCCTGCCGGTGTTGCGGGCAAAAACACAAGCGTAAGTAGAGCCGTTGAATTCCATAAAGTGAACTGTCAGCTCCACCGGCACAAGGTGGCCATCGCCCCCTCCCCCCCCAGGGTGAGGGGCAGACAGCCTGCTGCACAGCAGAGATTCCAGGGTAAAAGAACCCGGTGAGCGTAGGGGCTGGCCCCCCTTGCCCGCTCTCTCCCGAATTGCAGCGTCTAGTCCCCGGTCGAGGTCAGAGACGCTCATGGCCAGAAGTTCATCCCGCTCACAGCCGAGCAACCTGAGAGCGGCGTCGTTGACGTAAAGGAACCGGCCATCCTCACCGATCCAGAAAATAGCTTCGGCGCTGCTGTCTGCAGACAACTGTGCCAGCGAACCGGCCCAGGGGGAGCTAACACCCCCCAAGGGCGGGCGCGAGGCAATTTCAGCTTCTAGAACGCTCAGTCGCGTCTGTGCCTCTGGCGTCTGTGCCTCTCGCGCCCCTGTAGCTTCCAGCTGGGCCGAAAGCTCCCGAACCCGGATTTCCAAATCGCTGTAGGCTTCTGTCAGCGACGCCTCTGCCGCCGCGCGGTCGCAGGTTTCCAGCGACAGGGCCAGGAAATCGGCGAGACAGGAGGCAAAGCACTGCTCTTCGAGCCCCCACCGACGGGGGCTGCCAGAGTGGTGCAAACAGATGACGCCGACAAAGACGCCGCCTCTGAGTACCGCTGCATCCAGGGTCGAGGTAGTGCCAAAGGGGGTGAGATAGGACTGGGAAAGCTCGCGGGTTCTGGGATCGGAGCGGGCGTCACAGGCGGCGACAATCCGCTCTTTGGCCAGCGCCTGGAAATAAGCGGGACAGTCGCCCGCTGCCAGAATCCGACCTTGTGAGTGGCGACCGGCACCGAGTTCGTACAGGTCGAGGCAGAGCAATTTGAGATTTTGGATTTTAGATTTTAGATTCTCGGGCTGTCCGTTCGGCGCAGTTTCGTCTGCAGGCACCCACGCTGTGGGCTGTTCCCCCCAGGCACAATTGTCATAAAAGAGGGCGTCATCAGAGGACAGCCGACGTGACAGTGAGGAGAGAGGTGTTAGTTTTTTGGCGCTCAGCAACCACACGCTGGCACGCCCGACTTCCAGGGTGCGGGCGGCTGTTTCTGTGATCTCCCGCAGCAGCAGCTGCAGGGTTCGGATCTCGCTGGCCCGCAATGCCAGTTCCGCCAAGACTCGGTTGAAGAAAGCTAGGCGTCTCTCACTTTCCGCCAGCAGTTCGGTCGGTTCGGCAGAGGGTGAGGGGTGGGGGTTGAGGAGCGGTAAGTTTTCCGCACCGGAGAAGGCGGGGGCGGGTTTGTCGGCGAGATCGGTTTTGTGGCCAGTATTGCTGCCTGAATCGGCCCCTGCTGGGGGGGCGGGGGCGGGTTTATCCGTGTTCTCCGTTTTTTCCGCTTTTTGAGCACCCGCTCCTGCTGGCTGTGCTGGGGTTGGCAAGGGGGAGGTGCGCAGGCTTAGTCCCAGGACGAGCAGGGTGACGACGAAGCTCAGGGGCCACAGGGATTCGTAGCTCACCGGCCAAGAGGTTTCTAAGATAAAGGAGAAAGATTCCGCACTGTGGCTCGGGCTCCAAGCCACTGCTGTCATGCCGGTGTATATCAGTCCGCTGATTGCGGCTGCCAAGAACAGAACGCTGCTCAGTTTTGAGTTTTGCCAACCCGATATTAGGTATTTGGGTGAGGCGTTTGGCGTTTTGTCTGACTCATTCAAGGGTTCGATTGGGGAATTTTCACTAGCACCGGCCCCCCACAAGGCCACACTGGACAAGCCAATCGCCAGTCCCAGGGAAAGCAGCACCAGCAGCAGGTTGCACTTGCCGGTTAGCTGACCTCGGATGGCGGCCACGCCCAAGTAGTGGGTGCCGGCAATCGCCAGTCCCAAGCTGAAGGATGAGGGGTGAAGGCTTTTCCTGTCGGGTGAGCCCGCCCCTGCAGGGGTTCCCAAAAGGGCAGCTGCTGATGCCAGCACCGCCACTAGCGCCGAGAGGGCCACGGTCAGGATGTCGTAGGATACGGGTGCCGGTGCGCGGAAGGCCAGCAAGCCTGTGAAGTGGGAGGCCCAGATGCCGGTTCCCATTGCCGCCGCAGGCGAGAGCGTTGCGCCCAGAGTTGGATTTTCCTGGCGCTTGCCTATCATATCCAGGGCTGTGTGCGACGCCAGCACAGCAATCAGGATGGAAAGCGCTACGAGGCGCAGGTCATAGGTGCCGGTCAGCACCACCACGTCGGTATGGCTCATTAGCTTGCACGCTCCGATGCCGGTGTTTACCCTTTATAGCTCTGCCTTATCTATAGCTGACACACCCCCGCTCATTGATGAAGTTTCTGCAAACTTCTCACAAGCTTTTATAAAGCAATTAACCGCCCCCGTTACTCCGGGAAATTAGTATTTTTATACTCCGGAGTCACCGCCGGCAGCAGTTGCTATTTATATATTATTAAATTGAAGGGGGTAAATGAAACTCTTTGCCCCGCGTGGGGCGTGGGGCGTGGGGCTTGGGGCTGGGGCGATGGGGCATCGGGCTGAAGCGCATCGGGCAGGGGGCGATCGGGCGATCGGGCATCGGGCTGACGCGCATGGGGCGATCGGGCGATCGGGCATCGGGCTGACGCGCATGGGGCCGACACGCCAAACAATCAATCCCAAATCCGGGCATCCCAAATCCGGGCATCCCAAATCCGGGCATCCCAAAACGAGCGCCTGATGCCAGCGTCATGCCAGCGTCATGCCAGCGTCATACCATGCATGCCCTGGGCGCAATTCCTGATATCAATTTTGATTTTTGAAATCATTCATAAGCGGGTTTCACTGTTGATAATTTTTCCCGACCCCACCGTCATATATTATAATTAATAACCCGGATATCAGCCATGAACAATGCTTTTCTCGGTGGCGCTCCCTCGCCGGCCTGGGAAAGTCCTTTCCCCAATTCTATCGGCGTGATTAACAATTCCCAGGTCGCCCGCAGGCGCGGCTATTGAGGGCGAATTTTCTTATATCCTATTAATTGCTAATCATTAATGCTGTCTGCCGCTCCGCAGGGGCGGGAGTAATCCGCCCGCACGACCGGCATTTTTGATTGATGTGGAATCAAGCGAACATAAGATTAGATCGACAAAGTGAGTTGGGAGCCGTTCTGGGTTTTAGTCACCTCGATGCGAGCTTGGAAAGCCTCCTTGAATTGAGAGATGTGGGTGACGGTGAGGATGCAAGCGAACTCAGGGGCGATCGCATTAATAGCGGCAATCAAGCGCTCGCAGCCTTCGGCGTCTTGGCTGCCAAAGCCCTCATCCACAATCAGCATTTGCAGGGCGGTGCCCGACCGGTGAGCCAGCAAGCGGGAGAGGGCCAGACGGATGGAGAAGTTAATCCGAAACGCTTCCCCGCCGGAATAGGTTTCGTAGGGGCGAGTGCCCTTGGCGTCGCCAATCAGGATATCCAGCGTTTCAATCACCTTGGTTGACGCCCGCTTGCTCTTGCCGGCACGCTGGGTGAAAAACTGGACGTGCAGCTGGTTGCCAGTCAGCCTGGACAGAATCTGGTTGGTTTCCGCCTCCAACTGGGGCAGCACGTTCTCAATCATCAGCGCCTGGATGCCATTTTTGCCGAAAGCCGCCGCCAGCTCCTGGTAGACGCGCTGCTGTTTGCTGGCAATTTGCAGCTGTTGCTTCTGCTGTCGCAACTGCACCTGGAGCTCGTCCAGGTGCTGCTGCTGCTGCTGCAGGCGGCCCAAACTGGCCAGCTGGCTGTCCAGT
Organism: Oscillatoria sp. Prado101; assembly: GCA_025454445.1. Lineage (GTDB taxonomy): Bacteria > Cyanobacteriota > Cyanobacteriia > Cyanobacteriales > Oscillatoriaceae > Oscillatoria. Next base: position 13,207 of record JALOOK010000017.1, read on the forward strand.
TGCGCTCGCCGCGCCGATATCTGCTTTTCCAGCAGCGAAATCTCCTGGGTGGCGTCGGGGGTTTCCTGCAGCTGCCGGTTGAGGCTTTCAATCTGTTGTAGCATAGCTTGCCGCTCCTGGGAGATCGCCTGCAACCGCCGAGCCAGCTCACCGGCACGCTCCTGCAGCTGGGGATATTCCTCCTGCGCGGCGAGCAGTTGCTGGTAGCGAGCCAGCCAAGTTTGCGCCCGGGTGCGTGCCGCACGCAGGGCGTCGTGCTCGCGCCGGTCGTAGTTCAGCGAGCCTGATTGCCGGTCGATTTCGGCAATTTGCCTGGAAAATTCGCAAGCGGTTTGCTGCTGCTCCAGTTCGCGGCTGATCCCGGCAATCAGGCTCTGCAACTCTGGCTTGCGGGCGTTGACTCGAGCCAGGGATTTGGTGGCGGTTCGGATTTCCGCCAGCTTGATTTCCGCCCAGCGCCAGCGCTCGGCCTGCCCTCTGGCCAGAGCGTGATCTTTCTGATCGTAGTTCATTTGCTGCAACTGCCAGTCGAGCTGCTGCAGTTCCGCTACCAAATGCGGGGAGTAGGAGCCTTCCGCCAGCGCTCGCTCGATTTGCTCCTTCTCAGCCGCCATTTGCTGCAGCCGACATCGGTCTGACTCCGTGGCGTCCAGTTGCGCTTGCAGCGAACCCCGGCGCTCCCGCAGGGTTTCATACCCCGCCAGTTCCTGATTCAGCTGCGCGTACTCCGCCCGCAAGACTTGAATCTCTCGCTCGGAAGTGGCCAGCTGCTCGCGCAGCACCCACTGCTGGTTGATCACTTCTTCCTGTTCGGCGCGATTTTTTTGCACCACTAACTTATAATGCTGTTCGTCCAGGGGCCGATCGCACAGGGGACAGGTGGCGTCGGGGACCTGCAGCATCTGAAGTTTCTGAGCGAGTTCCGCCAGTTTAGTTTCACAGTCTCGCTGGTGCGCTTGCAGCCTTTCCATGAAGCTGCGCCGCTCCAGTCCTTTTTCCCGCACCCGCTGCTGGTAAACTCGCTTTTTGTCTAAGTTTTCTATCTGAGTTGCAATTTCGATGACGGCTTGCTGCAGCTGCGGGTGTCGCTGCTGCTGAAGTTGCAGCTGGTGGGCGGTGGCGCAGAGTTCTTCGAGGCGGGCGATCAAGCGAGCGCCGGCGCGGTCGATCTCGGCACACAGCTGGTTGCGCCGCTGCATCAGGGGGGCGATTTGGGTTTGCAGTTCGTCGAGATAAGCGAGCCGGTGGCGAGCTTGTTGGAGTTGGGCCATGCCGGCTTCCACTTCCGGCGCTTGTTTGAGGGTTTGCTGAATTTCCAGCTCCTGCTGCTGGAGGGCTTCAAGCTGGGCTTTCGCCCCGGAGAGCTTTCTTTCCAGGGAAGACAGGTGTTGGGCTAGCTGCTGCTGGAGTTTCTGGCGCTGTTCTTGGAGGTCTTGCCAGGTTTGAAATTTGGAATTTTCAATGTCTTCTAGGCTTTGCAGCTGCTGGAATTCGGCGTAGCCGGCGGCTATGGCGCTTTCTTGGCGCAGCAGGGCTTCTAATTCTTGCTGCCGCGAGCGGGTGGCGGCTAGCTCTCGCCCGATGCGATCGCACTCACCGGCCAGCCCGTCGTGTTGCTGCCGGTGCCAGCTGAGTTGCTGCAGCCAGGTTTGCCGGCTGTGCTGAAGGCTATGCAGCAGTTTCAGTTTTTGCCTGCCGGCATCTTGTTGCTGCTGCAGACTGGCGATCGTATCTTGGAGTGCGGTTAGCTGTTTGCCTATTTCTTCGCTGGAGTGCAGCTGGGCTTGAACCGACTGCAAGCTCGCTTCCAGCAGTTCTACCTGACCTTTGAACTGGCGCGACCGGTCTTTGGCTTGCTCTGCCAATTCGTCGTAGTGGTTGAGTTTGAGCAACTCCGCTAAGATTTCTTTGCGCTCGTTGGGGCGCTTGAGCATGAATTCGTCAGCTCGACCTTGACGCAGGTAGGCAGAATTGATAAAGGTGTCGTAGTCTAGTTTTAGGTGTTGGAGAATTTTTTCCTGGGTTGAGCGCAGACCGCGTTCGGTTAAGGGGCGAAAACCAGTGGGGCACTCGTTGGCGTCGCTCCCCGTTGCGATTTGAAATTCCAGCGAGGAGGTCTGACCCCTCTGTCTGGCTCTGATCGCGCGGTAGATTTGGTCGCCGATTTGGAAGATAAAATCTACCCGGGCATCTTTGGCACCGGCATGGATGATGTCGTCTTCGGAGACGGCGCGGCTTTCCCCCCACAGACACCAGCCTATCGCTTCTAGCAGGGAGGATTTGCCGGCTCCGTTGGGTCCGCAGATACAAGCGGTGTGCAGTCCGCGAAACTCCAGTTTGGCTTCGCGGTATGACAGGAAGTTTTTTAATGTGAGCTGGTGGGGAATCATAAGAAAGTCGAAATCAGAAGTTCGCAAGGAACAAGCGGTTGCTGTCTGCTGCCGTTTTCAGTTTTACCTGAGCTGCCGGGTTTTACTTCCATACTGCCCTTGCACTCCATACCTTCAAATTCTTATTGTGGTCTAGTCTGGGCAAGTCAGACCGCACTGAGCAGGCTGTGTTTACAAATATTTACAATTGGGGCGGCAGTCAGATTGTATGAAATTCTCCTGAGGAGCCGCTGGGGGAACCGCGCCAGAGCAAGGGAAGCTGCGTTGGCAGCGTCTGGTTTTTGTAAATCTCCCCAGCAGTAGCGTTCCCAGGGGGAACGCACTCTACCGGCTGTGGGAGGAAGCAGGCGTAGTGCGTTTCCTCTACCAGGGAGGAAGTTGGATGAACCCCTCCCCGCAGCTCCTCCCCGCTTTTCGGGGAAGGTGGCGGAACCTCTGGGGATAAGGGACAGGGTGTGGGTGCCTGGTTGAGGGGATGCCTGCAAAAAGTTTTAATCGTGCCGGTGCAACAGTACCCCCTCTCGTCTATCCTGGATGTCGGGTTCCACAGGTCACACCGGCTTTTTGGCGCTCCGGCTTCTCCCCTGGCTGTGTGGGAAGCCGCTAAATATGCTATTAGAGGTAGGTGGGGTGCCGGTTCACCCCGGAGATTCGGCTAAAAATCTTTACAGTCGAAAGGTGTGCCTAGTTACATGGAGAAGGAAGGATGAAAGGGTTTGGCTACAGCCGGGAAAAGAAATTAATCGCCAAGGCTATCGAAACTCGCAACCTGGAAGAGGTGGCAAAGATAATGGTTGAAATCTCTCAGCGCCTGTCAGCTAGACAGAGGGTAGCGCTGGTGCTAGAGGTGATCTCGACACGAGCTGCCAATGACAGGTTTTGGTTGTATGGTAGCCTGGTTACAAAAAATACATGGGAGGACATGTTACCGGAGATATTCAGATGCCTGTACGACTTTTTTTACGAGCGCGGGTTGAAGCAAGGAAGAGACTTCGGCAAGAATCTTGATGCGGTGTGGGTGAGTCGATCCTCAAGCGAGGCGATACTCCCAGAGTTGCCGGATAGCTTGCGAGAAGCCTTCCAGAAATTTATCAATGGAGGTTGGCTCTCGATTGAAGATGCGCCGCCGGTGGAGGCGATCGAGAAGGATCTGGGGATGCATT
>JALOOK010000354.1 GCA_025454445.1 Oscillatoria sp. Prado101
CAGCGCGTTTGGTGAGGATTTTAGAAAAAACGCGAGCGTTGACCAAATCGTCCTCGACAATCAGAACGGTTCTCATGGCGCTTTCCTTTTGGGTTGCTTCTTTGGGTGCAGTGACAGTCATACTTGCGGTTGGAGAAACTGAGTAGAGGGACATCCTAAACCTAACCCCCTTACCCCCTTCCTTACAAGAGAAGGGGGAGTGAGGCGAGGGCAGACGCCAAGCCCACCGCACCGACCCCGGGAGGCAGCAACGGGACGGGGGGGAGAGGTTAGGTTTAATTGAACTCACCGACTTACTGTGAAAAGAGAAAACTGTCCTGATGTGTGCTACTTGATATCCTAAGCATCATTGCCCAAAAATGCAGGACACTGTAAAAAGTAGGGAATAAAGGAACGGAACTCATGGCCAAACAGTTGAACTTGCTCTCGACAGGTCAGGTGATCGGCACCGCCCTGCACACAGAGATGCAACAGTCCTATCTTGAATATGCCATGAGTGTGATCGTCGGGCGGGCGTTGCCAGACGTCCGCGATGGCTTGAAACCCGTCCACCGGCGCATTATGTACGCCATGCACGAACTGGGCCTGACCCCAGACCGGCCCTACCGCAAGTGCGCCCGCGTGGTGGGGGACGTGCTGGGAAAATACCACCCCCACGGCGACCAGGCGGTTTATGACGCTATGGTGCGCATGGTGCAGGACTTTTCCAGTCGCTATCCCCTGCTGGCCGGTCACGGCAACTTCGGCTCCGTGGACAATGACCCGCCGGCAGCGATGCGCTACACCGAAACTCGCTTGGCACCGATTGGCCATGAAGCGCTGCTCAGTGAAATTGACGCCGCGACAGTTGACTTCACCGGCAATTTTGACAACTCCCAGCAGGAGCCGGTGGTGCTCCCGGCGCAGGTGCCGGTGCTGCTGCTCAACGGCAGCTCTGGAATTGCGGTGGGGATGGCGACCAATATCCCCCCCCACAACCTGGGTGAAATTGTCGATGGCTTAATCGCTCTGACTGACCACCCGGACTTGCCGGACGAGAAGCTGTTCGAGCTGATTCCAGGGCCGGATTTCCCCACCGGCGGCGAAATTGTCGATACGGAAGGGATTCGCACCGCTTACACGACCGGTCGCGGCAGTATCCCGGTGCGGGGGATCACCAAGGTCGAAGAAGTCCAGGCGGGCAAAGGGCGTCACCGGCGCAACGCCATTGTGGTCACGGAACTCCCCTATCAAGTCAACAAGGCGGCTTGGATTGAAAAGATGGCGGAGTTGGTCAACCAGGGGCGGATTGAAGGCATTGCGGACATTCGGGACGAGAGCGATCGCGAAGGAATGCGCGTGGTGATTGAACTGAAGCGGGAGACAGATCCAGCAAATGTACTGCAGCAGCTCTACCAGCAAACAGCGCTGCAAAGCTCTTTTGGGGCCATCCTGCTGGCCCTGGTGAACAACCAGCCGCGCCAGATGACGCTGCGAGAGATGCTGCAGCACTTTTTGAGCTTCCGCGAGCAGACGCTCACCCGACGGTACACTCACGAGTTAAATCAGACGGAAAACCGGCTTCAGATTGTCGAGGGTTTGCTGAGCGCTCTGGGCAACCTCGACGCTGTGATTGACATTCTCAGGAATGCGCCGGATGGCAGCAGCGCCAAGACAGAGCTGGAAAGCCGGCTGTCTTTGAGCGACCGGCAAGCGGAGGCCATTTTGGCCATGCCGCTGCGCCGCCTGACGGCGCTGGAAAGGCAGAATTTGCAGACAGAGCGCCACCATCTCACTAACCACCGCCAGGAACTGCAGCGGCTGCTTTCCGACCGGCGGGAGCTGCTCAAGGCTTTGAAAAAAGACTTGCGCTCGCTCAAAAAGAAGTACGGCGATCCGCGCCGCACCCGGATTAACCCCAGTGGGCCAGCCGAGGTGGCGGCAGAGCCGGTTGCGCCGGAAGTCACAAACCCGGTTCCAGAAGTGCGGGCGAAAAAGGCTGAACGGTCCGAATCTGCCGCCAAACCCGTCTCGCCCCCGCCCCCGCCCCCGCCCCCGCCCCAACTTGCCGACGAAGAGGTGATTCTGGAATTCACCCACAGGGGCTATGTGCGCCGGCTGTCCAAAAATGCCCTGCCGACAGCTGTGAAGCAGAAAGCGGAAAGCCCAGCTGTGGCCAATGACTGGGTGACTCAGACCCTGGAGGCCAAGACAAACCAGATGCTGCTGGTGCTGGCTGGCAACGGCATAGGCTACGGGATTAAGGTGCGCGACATTCCGCCGGCTGCCGGTGGCTACGCCCAGGGTGTGCCGGTGGTGAGTTTCCTCCCAGCTGCCGCCCCAGGGTATGCCCCCTCGATTGTTGCCCAATATGTCCTGCCGGAATCTCTTGACAGTAAGACGCTAGTTGTGCTAACGCAGCGGGCGCGCATTAAGCGCGTGCCGCTGGACGAGTTCGCTCATATCACCTCGCGAGGTCTGGTAGTTGTGAAGCTGAAAGAGGACGATGCCCTGCTGTTCGCTGATTTCATCAGTCCGGGGGAAGAGGCGATCTTGGCCACTTGTGGCGGGCGGCTGTTGCGGTTTCAGGTAACAGAGGAGCAGGTGCCGGTAATGGGTCGCGGGGCGCAGGGCCACAGGGCGCTGTGGCTCAGCAGACAGGAGAAGCTGGTTGGCTGTGCGGCGATCCGCGCCGGGAGCGAACTGCTGCTGGTTTCCGAGTTGGGGTACGGGAAACGGCTGTCTCCCGATATCTTGCGACAGGCTCGTCTGGGGGACATTGGCACTCAGGCGCTGCAGTTTGTGGCTCGGACTGACCTGCTCGCTGGCATGCTGCCGGTGAGCGAGGGATCGCTGGTGGTGCTGGCGACTTCTGCTGACAGGTTAGTCAGGTTGCCTGTGGGTGAAGTGCCCCTCACGGGTAAAAATGGTACGGGAGATCGGGTGCCGGTGCTGCAACCGGATGAGCGGGTGGTTTCCCTGGTGCTTTGCTCGCAACAGTTGGATGGATAAATTCCCCCCCGCTTGCAACCCCCAGGTTCAAACCCCCTAATTGAAACCCCCAGAAACCCCCAGGTTGAAACCTGGGGCTATACAAACTTTCGCCCGCCTTCGCGGGCTTTTTTATAGATTTATAGCAATATAGCAGCAGTCATATTCGGCACGGACATCAGTAGCCTAGGGATATAGCACTAGGCACTTATAGCGGTTTTCAGTTGGATGAAGTACACCCCAGAAACCCGGTTTCTTTAAGAAACCGGGTTTCTCAGTACCTCACTCATACGAAAAACGCTATAGGTTAGTGTGATTCGTAGCGTTCCCGCGCGAGGGAACGCACCCTACCCCTAGGGATAAAAGGCGTAGGACAGGCGTTCCCTCCGCTCCTTGTCTGTACTCGCAAGTGAGATACCTTGTACTAAACTGACTGTCTATTGCTATAAATGGGTCGGAGGGAACGCCTGTCGCACTCCCAGCCACCAGCAGGCTTTTTAAAGTTTAGGGCAGCCGGTCAGTGCGAGCCTGCGCAAGTGAAAGCCGCCCAAAAACAGGGGTGTGAGAAGGGCAATTCATCTGGATAATTTTTTGATTCCCTCAATCCGAATCGTCACACCGACATACTTGCGATATTCCCCATCCCATTTCAAATATTCCTCCAAACCTTCCCGGAATTCCTTTCGCTTGCTTCTCGCTTCCTGTCGAGCCGCGCTTACTTGCTTGGATATTTCTGCGAAATCCGCTTTCGTGAGTTCCCGCAGTTTGACTTGCGCTTTCCGCAAAGCTTCCGGGCGGCTGTTGCCATCGTGCCGGTGTTCGTAATAAAATATAGAAAACAGCGCTGTAGCCAAGTCATCGGGAGCATCCCATTTTTGTAATCCCCCTCACCCCCAACCCCTCTCCCACTTTGGGGAGAGGGGAGAATTATTTATTTCCCCCCCCTCTCCCGCCCTGGGAGAGGGAGGGAACGGGGGGTGAGGGTGACAGTCTTTGCTTTAACGGGATGCTCCCAAATCATCCACTGCCCAAAGTGTGCTGACCGCACTGCGGGCACCGGCACATAAAAAGCCGGTGGAGAGCGTCAAAATATCATCCGTCAGTGCCGGCACCCCCAAACCCGTCTCGCAGCAGGAGAGAAACACATCCGAAAGAGCCGGCAGACGCCATGCCGGTGTCATCAACTGCCCCAAAGTTATACTGCCATCCCATAATTTTAGCACAGATTCCAGAGGATTGTCAAGGCGAGATTGGGCGTGGTGACAGGAGTGAAGTACCTGGACTTGTTCAGAGAGCCGGCGGTAGTTGTCGCAAGTAGCTTGAGTGCTGCCTTTCAGCCGCCGGCTCTCAGGAATGCCGCACAGCTGGGCAATTTGTTCGCCTTCAAAGCCGGCACACGGGAGGTTGTCTTCCGCATCTTCCACTGTGCCATATTCTAGAGCGCTGAGTTGCGTCTCCACCTCGCCGCGATTGGCGCAAAATTCCAAAATTTGACAGCTGGGGGTGTAGCGGATGAGGAATTTGTCACCCAGATATTTTGCGCTCGCCCCTAACTGCGAATCCGAGGTGGGAGAGGGGAGAACTGGCAAAGCGGCGAAGGGAATTAGATGCAGCAAGTGGTGAGGCACAATGATGAGTTCTTCAATGCCGGCTAGATGTTCGGCAATCAGCTTGTTAATTTCAAGCCGGTCAGCCAGTTCCGCTAAGAAAGGACTCATGCGACTGCGCCACTGTTGTTGCCGGTCAGCTTTATCAGCTTTGGTTTCCCCCTCACCAGCTAGATAGGGAAACAGCCAATTTTCCCGAATCCAAGCCGGCAAAATTTTGGTTCCTTGTCCGGGACAAATGTGCGCCGCAATCTGGTTTTGCCGCACCACAAAGATATATAGCGGTTTTCATCTGCGTGAGGTACTGAGAAACCCGGTTTCTTAAAGAAACCGGGTTTCTGGCGTGTGCTTCATCCAACTGAAAACCGCTATAGGTGTGGCTCTAGGTAGTGTAGAGACTGAGAATTGCAGTTGTAGGCTGACAGATCAGCTTCTGTATGGCAAGCAAATTAGGAGCGTCTACCTTAATTTCACCGGCAAGTACGGGATCGAGGCTTCTGATCTGTTCTCAGATTTGCAGTTTTTGGGCTTCTAAAGCAGCGATAGTGTCATTGCGGGCTTTTAGGGCGGCGCGGCTGATCGTGCCGGTAGCCATTCCCATCAGTTCGCGATTGTTGCCGGCATCCTGTTGAAAGCGCTGCCGGTCAATTTGCTGTTGCAAGCTGTCAAATTGCTGCAATAACTCCTTGACCTTTGGGGGAATTTCGCCACCCGAGTAGAGGTCATTACTTGCCATCAAGTCTACCAGGCGTTTGCAGCGGGAGCGCTCGACATATTCAAAAGCTTTGTCGAATTTGCCGGTGGCAGGCTTGCACCATATTGTGATACACAGGAATAGCCTTTTCCATAATTTCCTGCCGGC
>JALOOK010000355.1 GCA_025454445.1 Oscillatoria sp. Prado101
TTTTGGGCTGAAGCCCAACTACGAACCTTTTGGGCTGAAGCCCAACTACGAACCTTTTGGGCTGAAGCCCAACTACGAACCTTTTGGGCTGAAGCCCAAGGTCGAACTTCTTTGCACGCAGCGGGGTGCTACCCAAGCTACAAACTGTTCAACTCCTCAATCAGTCCCAGTTCTATGCCTAATTTGAATCCTGTGGATAACCGCCCCGCTCTAACCGAACATAACGATAGCTCACTTCAGGGCCAGATAGTCGCACCGGCAGATTCTTTTGTGCGCCGGCACATTGGCCCGAGGCCAGATGAAATCGGGCAAATGCTGGAAGTCTTGGGACTGCCGAGTTTGGACGCCCTGATTGAGAAAACAGTGCCGGCGGCGATCCGGCTCAAACAACCGCTGCAATTGTCCGCAGCCGAGAGCGAATACGCCGCCCTGGCAAAATTAAAAGAAATTGCCTCCAAAAACCAGATATTTCGGTCATTCACCGGCACCGGCTATCACGACTGCATCACTCCGCCGGTCATCCTGCGCAACATTCTGGAAAACCCGGGCTGGTACACCGCTTACACCCCCTACCAGGCAGAAATTGCCCAAGGGCGGCTAGAAGCCTTGCTCAACTTCCAAACCATGATTATCGACCTCACCGGCTTGGAAATTGCCAACGCTTCCCTGCTCGACGAGGGCACAGCCGCCGCTGAAGCGATGACGGTGAGCTTGGGCTTGTGCAAAACAAAAGCAAAAGCCTTCTTTGTCTCCCGAGACTGCCACCCCCAAACCATCGAAGTGGTGCGAACCCGCGCCAACCCCCTCGGCATTGAGATAATTGTCGGCGATTGGCAGACTTTTACCTTCGACCGGCCAATTTTTGGGGCGCTGCTGCAATACCCCACCACAGACGGCACTGTATACGACTACCGGCACTTTATCGAACAAGCCCACGCCGCCGGTGCCCTCGTCACCGCAGCCGCAGACATCTTGAGCCTGTGCCTGCTCAAACCCCCGGGCGAATTTGGCGCGGATATTGCCGTAGGGAGTACCCAGCGGTTTGGCGTTCCCCTGGGATATGGGGGACCGCACGCCGCCTACTTCGCCACAAAAGAAGAGTACAAGCGGCAAGTTCCCGGACGGATTGTCGGTGTGTCCAAAGACGCCCAAGGTAAGCCGGCGCTGCGACTCGCCCTGCAAACCCGCGAACAGCACATCCGGCGCGAAAAAGCAACCAGCAATATCTGCACCGCCCAAGTGCTGCTGGCGGTGATTGCGTCTATGTATGCCGTCTACCACGGACCCGATGGGCTGAAAAGAATTGCCCAGAGGGTGCACCGGCTGACGGCAATCCTGGCGGAAGGGCTGAAGCGCCTGGGATACCGCATCGCTTCCGAACCGTTTTTTGACACGCTGCGGGTGGAAGTGGGAACCCGCCGGCTCGAAGACATTTTGGAAGCAGCCCAACAGCGCCGGATTAACCTGCGCACCTTTGACGCAACTGCTGTGGGCGTCACCCTCGACGAAACTGCGACTGCAGAAGACTTGCGCCAGCTGTGGCAGATTTTTGCCGGTGGGGGAGAGCTTTCCTTTACTGTCGAAGAGATTGCCGGGGAAATTGGCGAATCTGCTTTAGAAAAAGAACCGTTTGCCCGCAGCAGCAGCTATCTCACCCATCCGGTGTTTAACCGCTATCACTCGGAAACCGAGCTGTTGCGCTACCTGCACCGGCTGGAAACCAAAGACCTGTCCCTGACCACATCGATGATACCGCTCGGCTCGTGCACGATGAAGCTGAACGCCACTGCCGAGATGCTGCCGGTGACTTGGCCAGAATTTGGCAAGATCCATCCGTTTGCGCCCCTGTGGCAAACGCGGGGCTATCAGGTTTTGTTCCAGCAGCTAGAACAGTGGCTGGCTGAAATCACCGGCTTTGCGGGAATTTCCCTGCAGCCCAATGCCGGTTCGCAGGGGGAGTATACAGGATTGCTGGTGATTCGTCAATACCACCAGCACCGGGGAGAAGGGCATCGCAAGGTCTGCCTGATTCCCCAGTCGGCGCACGGGACTAATCCCGCTTCTGCAGTCATGTGCGGGATGAAGGTGGTGGTGGTTGAGTGCGACTCTCAGGGCAATGTTGACCTCGATGACCTGAAGGCCAAAGCCCAGAAGCACGAGCTGGAACTGGCGGCTTTGATGGTGACGTATCCCTCCACTCACGGGGTTTTCGAGGAGCGGATTCAGGAAATCTGTGATATTATCCACGCTTGCGGCGGGCAAGTGTATATGGATGGGGCGAATATGAACGCCCAAGTGGGACTGTGCCGTCCCGGGGATTTTGGGGCGGATGTCTGTCACTTGAACTTGCACAAGACCTTCTGCATTCCCCACGGCGGCGGCGGGCCAGGTATGGGCCCGATTGGGGTGGCCCAGCATCTGCTGCCCTTCTTGCCGGGACATTCGGTTGCCGGTACCGGCGGTGCGGAAAGCATTGGGGCTGTTTCGGCTGCGCCTTGGGGTAGCGCCAGCATCCTGACTATTTCGTGGATGTACATTGCCATGATGGGTGGCGCGGGGCTGACGGAAGCCACGAAGGTGGCCATTCTCAATGCGAATTACATCGCCCGCCGGTTAGAGCCGTATTACCCTGTGCTGTATAAGGGGAAGGACGGTTTTGTGGCCCACGAGTGCATTTTGGATCTGCGAGGGCTGAAGAAGAGTGCGGGGATTGAGGTGGATGATATTGCCAAGCGCCTGATGGATTACGGGTTTCACGCGCCGACGGTTTCTTGGCCGGTGGCGGGTACGGTGATGGTGGAGCCTACGGAAAGTGAGTCGAAGGAGGAGCTGGACCGTTTTTGCGATGCCATGATTGCGATTCGCAGGGAAATTGAGGAGATTGAGTTGGGGAAAGCCGACGCTACCGATAATCTTCTCAAGAATGCGCCCCACACGGCGGAAAGCTTGATTGCAGGGGAGTGGGATCGTCCCTATTCGCGGGAACGGGCGGCTTATCCTGCGCCGTGGACTCGGGAGTCCAAGTTCTGGCCTGCGGTGGGTCGGATTGACAATGCTTATGGGGACCGGCATTTTGTTTGCTCTTGCTTGCCGGTGGAGGCGTATTCGCAGGGGTGAGGGCACTGCGGCGGGAGTGGAAGGGGAGCTGGCACTCTGACCCGCCCCTACGCCGGCGGCGGGCGGGCACTCTCACCCGTCCCTACCGCGCCTTTAGCACATTAGCTGCGAAAAGTCAATAATCCAGACCGAAATATCTGCAACACCACTTCGGGCAGATGTCCCGCTCGCCGGCACAACCCCTGGCGAGCGCGTCTGGAACACTGTCTGTCGCCGCCACATGCCTGTGTCTGAAGCTGGAGGGTGTTGCCGCTGCTGCCGATGCCAAACTGAGTACAACCCTGATATTTTCGTCAATTCCCCCGTCATCCCCTCACCCCGTCACCCCCTCACCCCCTCACCCCCCTCTGGAAAATCCCTTTTCCGAACAATTGCCGGCTGATGGGGGGGAGGGGGGAACCAATCCGTAACCTGCAGCGTCTTGCTTGGAATCCAGCTAAAAATCCTTTGCGGCTCGCAAGTAAGCCTGTTAAAATAAACTTCAAATAATCAGTCCATAATGGACTTGTGATGGCCCAATTGCTGGCTATTAAAATTACGCACCAGCTTTTTACAAACACCAACTGTCGTGTTTGTAAAAATACTTTTATGTCAAATTTGCAGCTAGAAAATAGGCAAATAATTAAGAAATAATAAATAAAGAATCAACCGTATATTCACGGAAGACAGTACGGGAATCAAAAGGGATAATATAGAAGGTTAAATCATGTCTGGCCAAAGGAGAGGCGTTATGAAAGAGCTTTGGTAAGGTCAGATATTAGGGTGCGATTAAACAGAGAGGGAATCCAATTAATGAGCGGGGGTACATCTTGAGATAAATGCGCTGTGGCCAGAGACAGAGATGGCTTGCCAAACAGAGATTCCCAGATCAAAAGGGGAAAAGAATCTAGAGGCGGTAGCAAGAAGGCAGAAAACAACCTTCATATACTGTCACAGGTTGGTGTTTGTTTCAGGAAAAATCAAGGTTATCTAATCTCAGCAAAGGGTAAAAGTTATGGAATTGTTCGATGAGAATAGCGGGACGCTGCTAGACTCAGGTGAGACTAAGCTCACAGAGGATAAATTAGCAGCTCCTTTGTACAAGAACACAGGCGGGGGCAATGGAGGGATGAAAGCCGGGACTGGGAGCGTGGGAAGCGACACTCCGGCGATGTCATCGGACTCTAACGGACAGGCAACAGATAGAAAATCCGACGCTATAAGCTCATCGGATTCGGTCAAAATCAACTACTTTCGCAATACTTACTCCGTCGAGATAACCGCGTTATACGGGGTGGGTAACGCAGCTGAACTCAGCGACGAGCAGGTGTTCAGCTACATCAAAACCGAGGGACGGTTTACAACGCTGGAAGGCTTGCTAGACCTGGATTTGTATCGGGCTGCCAACCCGGACTTACAAGCTGCCGGTCTGACCGACGAACAGCTAATTTATCACTTCCGGGAGTTTGGGGTAAAAGAAGAGCGTGTCTTTTCTTCCTGCATCGACCTCAATTACTACCGGCAGGTCAACCCAGACCTCACCAACTTAACCCGCGAAGAAGCGCTGCAACACTTGCGGGAGTTTGGGTTGAAGGAAAACCGGCAGTTTTCGGCGCTTATCGACCTCAATTACTACCAGCAGGTCAACGCAGACCTGGCAGGTTTGAGTTCCGAACAGCTGCTGTCGCACTTGCTTGACTTTGGGTTGAATGAAAACCGACAATTCTCTCCGCTGTGCGACCTGAACTACTACCGGCAGCAAAACGCAGACCTTGCTGGCATGACCGGCAAGCAACTGCTGGAACACCTGATCTACTTTGGCATCGGAGAAGGGCGTACCTTCTCGCCGTTGATTGACATCAACTTCTACAAGAACGCCCACGCCCAAGCGCTGACTAGCTTTTATGGAGTTGGATCTGTCGCGGAAATCAGCTTGCAGCAGATATTCCAATTTATGACCGGCGCTGGTTTGCAGCAAGGGATCAGCCCCTCGCCGGTGGTTGACGTTAGCGTCTTTACCGGCAATTCGTCCAACGACAGTGTTCCAGGTGGCACCGGCAATGATACCACAAGCGGGGGTACCGGCAACGATACCACAAGCGGGGGTGCCGGTAACGATGTTGTCAGCGGTAGCACCGGCAACGATACCACAAGCGGGGGTGCGGGTAACGATACCACAAGCGGGGGTGCAGATAGCGACCTTCCCCTTCCTCCCATAGTTGGTCCAACTACGACTCCCGGTGGGGAAGATACAGATACGACTCCCGGTGGGGAAGATACAGATACGACTCCCGGTGGGGAAGATACAGATACGACTCCCGGTGGGGA
>JALOOK010000356.1 GCA_025454445.1 Oscillatoria sp. Prado101
GAGTCCCAGTCCCGTTCCCGACCCGACCGGCTTTGTAGTGTAGAACGGGTCAAAGATTTTTTCAATCACCTCAGACCGCATGCCGGTGCCGGTGTCAGAAATGCGAATTTGCACGCGGTTTGAGTCAAGGACAGATGTACTGATAGAAATGGTGGGGATGGGGCATTGGGAGTTGGGCATCGGGGAGTCGGGCTGCATCCCATCCCTCATGTTATAAGGCATCTGGACTTCTTCTATGGCATCAATCGCATTGGCGAGGATATTCATAAATACTTGATTGAGCTGTCCCGCGTAACATTCTACTGGGGGCAGATGGCCATAGTCTTTAATCACCCGGATTTCCGGACGGTCTGACCGGGCGTTCAGCCGGTGCTGCAAAATCATCAGAGTGCTGTCGAGATTGTCATGGAGATTGACTTCTTTCATTGCGGCTTCATCCAGGCGCGAGAAAATGCGCAGGGACTGCACAATCTCCCGAATCCTTTCGGCTCCGACTTTCATAGAGTTCAGCATCTTTGGCAAATCGGACGCAATAAAATGCAGCTCAATGGCCTCTATTTCATCCTCAATTTCAGGGGTGGGATTGGGATAGGCTTCTTCATAAAGCTTCATCAGTCCTAAGAGATCGGAGATGTAGTCGTGGGCATAAATGAGATTGCCATAGATGAAGTTTACAGGGTTGTTGATTTCGTGAGCGACACCGGCAACCATTTGCCCTAAAGAGGACATTTTTTCAGCGTGAATGAGATTGGCTTGGGTTTGTCGCAATTCCCGCAGAGTCGATTCTAGCTTTTTACTCTTAGCCGCCGCCATTTCGGCGGACTGGCAAGCTTGATTGTAGAGTTGGGCTTGGGTGACAGCAATCGCCAGCTGCACCGACACCGCTTGCAGCAATTCTACCTCATAAGCAGTCCAGTGCCTGTAAGTGCTATGGCTGCAGAACACCACCCCAAAACTGTTAAATCTGGCCGACATGGGAATCAGTAATAGGGAAGCATAGCCCAGCACATGGTAGATTTTACGCGCTGTTGTATCCTGTAAATTCTCCACGCAGTCGATCGGTACCGGTTCCAGGCGGAGGAGCCGTTCAGTGATCAGGCTTTCGTCTATACAGGGGTAAATGATAATTTGGCTGGGCAAGTCATCCGATTTCGCTTCCTTAACCACTTCCCAGAGGGGAGGCGAGGGGTGATACCAAGCAAAATGACAGCGGTCGATTTGCAACAAATTGCGGATTTCTTGGACAGCGGTTTCCAGAATCGTGTCCAGGTTGAGAGATTTGCGGATTTGACTGGCGAGGCGATTGAGCAGGGCTTCCCGCTGGGCCAGCTTTCGGAATGCCGCTTCCGATTGCCGCAACGCTTCTTCTGCCTGTTTGAGATCAGTGATTTCGTGCGAGCACCCCAGCACCCCAAAAATTTTCCCGTTCCTGTCGCGCAAAGGAGTTTTCCTCGTGTCGAAGATGCGCAGTGCGCCCGAGGCATCCTTAGCCCAATCGTGGGGGTTTTCAAGCGTCTGGCCCGCCAGCACCAAGAGGTCGTCGTTGCGGTATCCCCGGATATTTTGGGCTGGATTGCCAAATACCAGTTCCTCGGAGAATCCCAATTCTAAATCATTTTTGCCGAGTGTCTCTTCTGGCGCAATCCCCAAGCCATCAGCCATTGATCGGTTTACCAAGATATACCGGAAGTCCGTATCTTTAGCAAAAATCCAGTCGTCGGTGGTATCAATCACACTGCGCAGCAGGTTGGAGGTTCGCTGCTGTGACTCTAAGGCTTGCTGCAAGCTAGCTTCTGCCCGTTTGCGCTCTGTGATGTCGCGGGTAACACTAGCCAGCCCTATCGGTTCTCCTGTTTCTGGGTTGCTGACTGTAAACAGGTGACAGTCAACTGGAATGGCTTCACCGGTTTCAATATGCCGGAATCGAAACTCCCCTCGCCACAATCCTTGCTGAAGGCAGGTGGGGATAATCTGAGTTTGTACCGGCAGCCGGTCTTCTGGCATAAAAAAGTCGAGGATGCGCTTAGTTCTGGCAACGCTTTCGCTGCGCAGTCCCACGAGCTGCAGTCCAGCAGCATTCATAAAAAGGGGCTGCCCATCCAGAGAAGCAATAGCAATAAAATCGGAACTCGTTTGCACGAGCGTCACAAACTTTTGCTGTTCCAGTTCCGCCCGCTTGCGGTCGCTGATATCCGTAATTGTGCCAATATAGCCAAGAACTTCTCCCTTTTCCCCAATTTCTGCCGAAGCTTGACCGATAACCCAGCTAGCTGTGCCGTCTGGACGCACAAAGCGATACTCACACTTAAACGGCAGGTTGTGGCGAGCGCAACGATACCATTCGCTCGACACGCGCTCCCGATCGTCTGTATGTAAAGTTTGCCCCCAACCCTTTCCGCAAGCCGCTTCCAAGGACAGTCCTGCAATTTCGCTCCAGCGCTGATTGACATAAGTGCAAGTTCCTTGCGCATCCGTGTGGAAAATGCCCACCGGCGACAAATCTGCCAAGGTTTGATACCGGCGCTGACTCGCCAGCAAAGCTTTTTCTACCTGTTTCAGTTGGGTGATATCTGTGAGCGAAGCCACAGCTGCATAAGGGGTTTTTTCCCCAGGATAAAACAGCGGTTGGGAATTCACCAGCATCCAGGTTAGGGTGCCATCTTGCTTGTGAGCTACCACAACCGCAGTGCGGGGCTCACCCGTCCGCAACGTGACAGCAACCGGCTGTTCTTCCCAGGGGAAAGGAGATCCGTCTTCTCGAATCGCACGCCAGAGTTCCCCTGTGCCGACTCCCCAAGTCGCTGCTATCATTTTTTCGGCACTCTCATTGCAGGCGCGGAGCGCTCCCGACGCTTCTTGCATGACAATTCCTTCTGCCAAAGCTGCGATCGCAGAGCGATACAGTTCCCGACTTTCTTGCAGTGAGGCGATTAATTCATCCCGCTGCGCTTCCAGCTGCTTGCGTTCGGTAATGTCGCGAGCCACCGCATAAATCAGTCCCGACTCCACAATCGGCACGCTCACCCAAGCTAGCCATTTATAGGAGCCATCTTTGCAGCGATAGCGATTTTCAAAACATAAAACTTTGCTGCCCCGAGCCAGCCCCTCCATTTCCGCTAAGGTTGGCCCGATATCATCGGGATGCACCAAGTCTAAAAAGGGAAGCGAAAGCATTTCCTCTGCGGTGTAACCCAGTGTTTTCTCCCAAGCTGGGTTCAACCGCTTGAAATAACCGTCTGTCCCCGCAACGCACAGCAGCGCCAGGGACAAATTAAAAAGTTGCTCCAGTTCGCTGTCGTATGGCCAAAAACTGCCTGTTTCCTGTGGCGACACTCCTTCTGCTGCTAGCACCTGGTTTTTTAAGTTTTCTTTGTAGGACGGAAATTCACCCGCCTGCTTTTCTTCCGTGATGTCTGCGAATAAGCCATCCCAGATAACATCTCCATTCGCTTGTCGTTGCGGTTGAGCAATTGAACACAGCCACTTCACCTTGCCAGAAGGCGTAATCTGCCGCCACTCCTGTTTCCAGGTTTGCAGTGTTTTCTCGGATGCGGCGATCGAACCCATAAAAGCCTCCCGGTCTTCCGGATGCACCAGCGCCCACATCAACGTTATATTTGACTGTATTTCCTCTGGCTCTAACTCACAGACTTCTCGGCAGCTAGGGCTAATATAAGAAAATTCCTCCTCCCCACCGGCATGGCGAATGAGCTGATAGCTGACAGCCGGCCCATTTGCTTCTAGCGTTTTCCAGTAAGTCTCGCTCACCTCCCGCTCGGTGATATCGGTATCAATACTGTCGATGCGCTGGGGATTGCCCTTTTCATCTCGGACTAGCCAGCTTTTATTCCGAATCAGGCGCATCTCGCCAGATGGCCTGAAAATGTGGTACTGTGTCTCTAAGGCTCCCGACTGTAACAAGACAGAGAGGGAGTGCTTGACTCGCTGGCGCTCTACTGGGTGAATCACCTCCAGCCACAGCTGCGAATTCTGATAAAATTCTTCAACTGGCCTGCCATAAATTTTCTCAAACGCACGGTTGACATACAGGTTTTGATATGTTATACTGTCTGCTGATCGCACACCGTCGGGAATTTCGTTAATAATGCTAATTGGCCAACATTGATTTGGCAACAGACAGCGCGGTTTCTGACATCGGTTCTTGGTCAATGTGGACATATCCCTTAAGCTCACCTTTTTTCTTCCTTGGCATATTTTCTCCTGCCTCAGGTACGATTTGTATATTTTTTAACAAAAATTAACTGAGGGGGGGAAAACTTGGCTCATGCCGGTGCCGGCAACCTAAATTTTAGCCAACTCTCACCACAGGAGAGACGGGTAAACAGCTCCTCAAAGTTTCTGGGAGAGATTTCGGATGAGCCGGCTCTTAATGTAAGGGCCGGTTTATATAGCGTTTCTCATCCTTTGTGAGGTACTGAGAAACCCGGTTTCTTTAAGAAACCGGGTTTGTGGCTTTTGCGATTCTGTTCAGTGATTTTACGCAACAGAGAAAAAGTCATCATAAAACCGTGCGTGAATTTGCAGATGCTGCCGGTGACAAGGCTTTAGCCCTCCGAAGGTTTGTAGTTGGGCTGCACGCCCTCCGAAGGTTTGTAGTTGGGCTGCACGCCCTCTCCAAGTTTGTAGTTGGGCTGCACGCCCTCCCCCAGTTTGTAATTGGGCTGCACGCCCTCCGAAGGTTTGTATAGCAATATTTACTATAGTTAGGACAGTGCCACATCTGCGTTAAGAAAGCTACAGGCTACGGTTCAATATTTAAAACCGCAGCCTGTAGCAGAAGTAGATGGACGCGGATAGGGTAACATATGAATGTCCTAATCAATATGGCTACTGCTATAGTTGGGCTGCACGCCCCCCGAAGGTTTGTAGTTGGGCTGCACGCCCTCCCTCGTTCCGGGGCAGATCCTGGGAACGATCGTATAGAGATGGATAGCCGAAATTAAATGCGCAAAAGCTTAGGAACCGGCAAAAACCCAAACAAAAAGCGCCCCCCGGAACGGAGAGCGCTTTTTGTTGTAGAGACGCGACATGTCGCGTCTCCCTGTCATTTAAAACTTAGCCCTTGATAGCGGGAGCTTCAACAGAAGCCAAGTCGAGCGGGAAGTTGTGAGCGTTGCGCTCGTGCATCACTTCCATACCCAGGTTGGCGCGGTTGATCACATCAGCCCAAGTATTGATAACCCGACCTTGCGAGTCAATCACCGACTGGTTGAAGTTGAAACCGTTCAGGTTGAACGCCATCGTGGAGATACCCAGAGCGGTAAACCAGATGCCGATCACCGGCCAAGCACCCAGGAAGAAGTGCAAGGAACGGCTGTTGTTGAAGGAAGCGTATTGTAAGATCAGGCGACCGAAGTAGCCGTGAGCTGCAACAATGTTGTAGGTTTCTTCTTCTTGACCGA
>JALOOK010000357.1 GCA_025454445.1 Oscillatoria sp. Prado101
AAATATCCTCAACGCCAATGGCAATGTGGCCATAGGCATCGCCTAAATTGTACTTCTCGACGCCCCAGTTGTAGGTCAGCTCTAAGACGGTGTGGTCAGCTTCATCGCCGTAGCCCACAAACGCTAGGGTGAATTGACCGCCCGGATAGTCCTTCTGGCGCAGCAGCTTCATCCCCAGCACGCCGCAGTAGAAGTCCAAAGACTTTTCTAAGTTGCCAACTCGCAACATCGTGTGCAGCAGACGCATGCCTAACTCCTGATTGCTTTACTTTTCTTCATTTTGGCTCGTATTTTGAAATAATCAGCAACACTCCCCAGATCGAGTCCGGTGTCATCTGAGGTTGGTGAACCGCCCCCGAAAAGGGAACTCCTTCCCCTTTCCTCTTCCTCGGGGCGCGTCCTTGGCGTCTACCCTACGGGAAGCCGCTTGCGCGTCTATGGCGGTTGATTATTAGCCCAGTCCCCGCAGGCTGGCCACCGGCAGATCCGCAAAAATTGTTAATTTCACCGGCACCCCCGCTGAAAGCCCCTTATCCTAACAATCGGACGATTTCCTCTTCAGGCTTGCCCGCCGCACGGCACACCCGGGGTGTGTCCCGCCGGCAATCCTGCTGTCAGAGGTTCTAATAGGGAAGGATCGACATGCAAGACACCGCGATTGAATCGATTAAGGCACGAGAAATTCTTGACTCGCGGGGACGCCCCACGATAGAAGCGGAAGTGTACTTGGCGGGCGGTTACGGGGGACTGGCTCAGGTTCCTAGCGGCGCTTCCACCGGCACGTTTGAAGCCCACGAGTTGCGCGATGGGGACAAGAACCGCTACGGTGGCAAGGGTGTCCTCAAGGCTGTGGACAATGTGGAGCAAAAAATCGCCCCCAGCTTGCTGGAACTCGACGCCCTCGACCAAGCGCTGGTAGACCGCACCATGATCAAGTTGGATGGGTCTGCTAATAAGTCTAATCTGGGAGCGAATGCCATTCTGGCCGTTTCTTTGGCAAATGCCAAAGCCGCCGCTGAAGTCCTGGGAATCCCGCTTTACCGCTATCTGGGCTCTCCGCTGTCCAATCTGCTGCCGGTGCCTTTGATGAATGTGATTAACGGCGGTGCCCACGCAGCGAACAATGTGGATTTTCAGGAGTTTATGATTGTGCCGGTGGGGGCGTCTTCTTTCCGGGAAGCGCTGCGCTGGGGTGCGGAGGTGTTCGCCTCTCTCAGCAAGGTGCTCGATGAGAAGGGATTGCTCACCGGCGTCGGCGATGAGGGCGGTTTCGCCCCCAATCTGGAGTCCAATCAGGCGGCGCTGGAATTGCTGGTGGCGGCGATTGAAAAAGCCGGCTACAAACCGGGCGAGCAAGTGGCTTTGGCCCTGGATGTGGCGGCGAGCGAGTTCTACAAGGATGGCAAGTATGTCTACGAGGGCAGCGCTCACGAGCCGGCGGAGATGATAGACTATCTGGCTAAGCTCACCAGTCAGTACCCGATTGTTTCGATTGAGGATGGGCTGCACGAGGAGGACTGGAGCAACTGGCAGCTGCTGACGCAAAAGCTGGGCGGTAGCGTGCAGCTGGTGGGGGATGATTTGTTTGTCACTAACCCCAGCCGGTTGAAAAAAGGCATCGACACCAGTGCCGGTAACGCGATTTTGATTAAGCTCAATCAAATCGGGTCTCTGACTGAAACGCTGGAAGCTATTGAGCTGGCAACTCGCAGCGGTTTCCGCTCGATTATCAGTCACCGTTCGGGCGAGACGGAAGATACGACGATTGCCGATTTGGCTGTGGCGACTCGTGCCGGTCAGATTAAAACCGGCTCCCTGTGCCGCAGCGAGCGCGTGGCCAAATACAACCGCCTGCTGCGCATTGAGGATGAATTGGGCGACCGCGCTGTTTATGCCGGCCCTGCCGGTCTCGGACCCAAGGGTTCTAAGTAATCGCTGAGTCCTCTGGGGGTGCGGCACCGCCGCGCCCCTCCCTCACAAGTGTGGGTTTTTTGCACACGGTGGCGCTCGGGGGCATTGGTGTTAAGTTTAAATTAATAATTAACCGCGCCCGACGCAGAGAGCGCCAAGAGAAAAGAGGGAGTTGCCTACGGAAAAATGCCATTTCAGCCAAGGTGTGTAAAAGACCTACACCTGTGAGGGCTGGGGGGTGGGGAACATCGCCGCAATTGTGCAACGCCTCTGGCCATGCCTGCGCTCTGGCCATGCCTGCGTTCTGGCCCATGTCCGCGCCCTATAGCACTTGTCAAGTGCTATAATTTCTCTTGATCTTCTCTGGCAAACTTCTCAGCAATAGCCTGTCTAATAAACTCGGAACGGTTGGGCAAAGCTCTAATTCTTTTATCAAGCTCAGGAGGAAGCATCACCGACACCGGCTTTTGCTTGTAACGCAAGCCCACACCTAAAGATTGAAATTTATGTGTGTCCATACAGTTACCTCTTCTCTTCTTTTCTATCCTAACTGATTATTCGCTACTTTTATCGCCTGCTGCCAGGGCTGAAGCCCAACTACAAAATTTTGGGCTGAAGCCCAATTAAGAAATTTTGGGCTTTAGCCCAACTACAAACTTTTGGGCTTTAGCCCAACTACAAACTTTTGGGCTGAAGCCCAACTACAAAATTTTGGGCTGAAGCCCAACTACAAACTTTTGGGCTTTAGCCCAACTACAAACTTTTGGGCTTTAGCCCAACTACAAACTTTTGGGCTGAAGTTTATTTCAGATAACTTTGGCGATCACTAAGGGTTGTGGGGGCGGGGCTCACCCGCAATGTTTTTGACGAGCGCCACGGGTATTAATCAACCCGTCTCCCAAACCCGCCCTCAAAACCCCCCTACTGGCTACGGATAGAAACACATCTGGGGCAATCCCAGAGTTTCATCCCAGCCCATCATCAAATTGACACACTGGATAGCTTGACCGGCTTGACCCTTGATCAAGTTATCAATCGCTGACATAACGATAACCCGGTCAGTGCGCGGGTCAACTTCTACGCCGATATAGCAGAGATTGGTGCCGGCAGCCCACTTGGTTTGGGGGTAGACACCGGCAGGCAAAACCTTCACCCAAGGACAGGAGCGGTAGAAAGCCGAGAAAAACGTGATTAAATCTTCCCGCACTAGCCCAGGATCGCGCAAGGTAGCGTAAACCTTCGCCAAAATCCCTCGCACCATCGGAATCAGGTGTGGGGTAAACTGCACCAAAACTTCGTGACCGGCCAAATCGCTGCAAATTTGCTCAATTTCCGGAGTGTGCCGGTGGCGGGCAACATTGTACGCTCCCAGGGAGTTATCGGCTTCCGCGAGCAGCATATTGGTTTTGGCTTGTCGCCCGCCGCCAGAGGTGCCGGATTTAGCGTCAATAATCGCAGTCTCCGTCAAAATTAAACCCTGTTTGAGCAGGGGAGACAGCGCCAGCAGGCTGGCGGTGGGATAGCAGCCCGGACAGCCGACAAGCTGGGCTTCCCTAATCAGATCGCGGTACAGTTCCGGCAAACCGTAAACAGCTGTAGCTGCTGTTTCTTTATCGGTGCGCTCGCCACCGTACCATGCCTGATAGGTGTCTAAGTTGGTAAACCGGTAGTCAGCGGAGAGATCGAGAACCTTGCACCCTTTTTCCAGCAGTGCCGGTGCCATCTTCCACGCCAAACCGTTCGGTAGCGACAGGAACACCACTTGACAGCGCCCAGCAATGGTTTCTAAGTCTATCTCCTCCACCGGCAGGCTGACAGCGTGTCCCAAGTGGGGGTACAGATCCGAGAAAGGCTTGCCGGCACTGCTTTCACCCCCCAGATAAGCCAGTTTCAGCTTTGGGTGATCCATCAGCAGCCGCACCAGCTGCACCCCGCCATACCCAGACGCCCCAACTATCCCAACCGGCACCCGCCCTAAATCATCCATAATGCTTTTCCCGTATAGCGTTTTCTTTGATAGTTTAGCTCGGGAAGCATTTTATCCCAGGTTGTCCGCTAGAATCAGCCCCAGCTGCGGCAATAGCCTTAAGGCCAGAGCCAATCACACTCATAGTGTGTAGATGGCCGCGATCACAACCTGTATGTTTTAGGGGTGACAGTAAATCCTCAGCTAAAAAAATTTGGCGAACAGGTTCGGAACTTCAGAAAAGCCAGAGGTCTTTCTCAAGAAGAGTTAGCCGAGCTAGCAGGACTGCACCGCAACTACATCGGTGGTATTGAGCGCGGTGAGAGAAATGTCGCCCTCTTGAATATTCTGCGGTTAGCCAAGGCTCTAGAAATATCCCCCAGCGATTTGTTGAAGGGACTTGAGTAAATGGTATCGCCTTATACAGGTCTACCCGTCGAAGCTTGGCCAGCTAAGACCCGAGAATTAATAGAAAAGCACCCACTCATTCCAAATTTCCCTGGGTTGCTTTTGCCTCAAAAAATTATCAATTCGGCTAGCCGCAATATCGCAGTAATCCTGGCGAATCTCAGCTCCAATGACACAGCGCTGCAAACTTAAAGCGACAGCCGCAACCGTTCCCGAACCGAGGAAGGGGTCGAGAAAAACCTCATTTGGGTGAGATGAAGCCTTGACGATGCGTGCGTTCGATGACCGCAACAGGAAATTGCGCCGGATGATCCGTGCGCTCTTTTGATGAGCGGTTTTTGCCAGACGTAACCTTGGGAAATTCCCAGACATCTGTTGGGTTTTTGCCTTTCGGGTTGACCTTTATCTTGCCATTTTTCTTCTGATTAGGGTATTTTACATTAGGGTCGCGAACTTCGTCAAGGTTAAAGGTATAATTTTCATAATCCTTAACATACCAGAGAAACTTTTCATTGCGCGGCGAGAATAACTTGCTACCGGCAACGCCAGATCCATAGTTCCAGACAATCTCCTGAATCAGATAAAAAGGAACTCTGTCCCAAAGCAGGTAGGGAATCGGAATCGCCTTCGTCCGACTGGGCACTGACAGATAGCCACCCTGTAGGGGCGGGTTCATAGATATCTTTTGCCCCCAGCAGATATCCTGAATAAACCCGCCCCTACCACCCGGGGAAGAGTGAGCCGGTAAATCTCTGCTATCCAGCGCTCGCACCAATTTAAATACTCATCTAGCGGCAGGGTGGTTTCATACTCTTTGCCAATATTATACGGCGGACTGGTAACAGTTAGATTCACGCACTCATTGGGCAGCTTTGCCATTGCCTCCAAGCAATCAGTGTGATAAATAAGGCAGTTGGGAGCTTGGAAGTAGGGTGGGCCCAATAGTCTACTCATGTCAGTCAACAGCATGACAGACTTCCCCCTCGGGGTATTCGTTGTCAGAGCCAGAACATTCAATATAGACCAAACGCGGTTGGGCTGAAGCCCAACTACGAACTTTTGGGCTGAAGCCCAACTACGAACTTTTGGGCTGAAGCCCAACTACGAACTTTGGGCTGAAGCCCAACTACGAACTTTAAACTTAACATTAGCGCTCGGCTGGAACTCTCTGTGGAAAGCACCCTCCCCCCCTCAACTCAATCTGTGGAATTTGACTCCATTGACGCCGCCCTGGCAGACCTGAAGGCGGGCCGGTGTGTCGTGGTGGTGGATGATGAAAACCGGGAAAACGAAGGCGACGTCATCTGCGCCGCCCAGTTTGCCACCCCCGATACGGTTAATTTTATGGCGGTGTGCGCCCGGGGTCTGATTTGTCTGGCTATGACCGGCGAACGCTTGGATGAGCTGGACTTGCCGCTCATGGTGGCCAGCAGCACCGCCCTTGACCAGACGGCGTTTACTGTCAGCATCGACGCGGGGCACCACTTGGGCGTCACCACCGGCATCTCCGCTGAGGACAGATCCCGCACTATCCAAGCGGCCATCAACCCGGGCACGCGACCAAGTGACCTGCGGCGACCAGGCCACATCTTTCCCCTGCGGGCTAAGGAAGGGGGCGTCTTGAGGCGAGCCGGCCATACGGAGGCAGGCGTGGACTTGGCCAGATTGGCCGGTTTGTATCCTGCCAGTGTCATCTGCGAAATCCAAAATCCCGACGGTTCGATGGCGAGACTGCCCCAGTTAGTCGAGTACGCCCGCACTCACAGCCTGAAAATTATCAGCATCGCCGATTTAATCAGCTACCGGCTGAAGCATGAGCGGTTTGTCCGCCGCGAGACTGTGGCCCTTTTGCCGACAGAGTTCGGTCAGTTCCACATCTACGCTTACCGCAACCTGCTGGACAGTAGCGAGCATGTGGCCATCGTTAAAGGCCAGCCAGCGGAATTTCACGACAAGCCGGTAATGGTGCGCGTTCACTCGGAATGCCTGACCGGCGACGCCCTCGGCTCTTTGCGCTGCGACTGCCGCATGCAGCTAATTGCAGCGCTGAAGATGATTGAAAATGCCGGCAGCGGCGTAGTCGTCTACCTGCGCCAAGAAGGTCGGGGAATTGGCCTGATTAATAAGTTGAAAGCCTATTCGTTGCAGGATTTGGGGCTGGATACCGTAGAGGCCAATGAGCGCCTCGGGTTCCCTGCCGATTTGCGCAACTACGGCGTGGGGGCGCAAATGCTGAACGATTTGGGCGTCAGCAAAATCCGCCTGATTACCAATAACCCCCGCAAGATTGCAGGGTTGAAGGGTTACGGTTTGGAGATTGTGGACAGGGTGCCGCTGCTGATTGAGGCCAATTTGTACAACTGCACCTATCTCGCCACTAAGGCGCAAAAACTGGGTCACATGCTGTTGCAGACTTATCTGGTAACTGTGGCGATTCACTGGACAGACGATTTGCTGCCGGTTGCGGATCGCTTTGAGCGCTTGGAAAAACTGCGGAATTTGGCGGCGGAACACCACCTGCGGCTACAGGAAGAAACTCGACCGGTGATTTTGCCCCTGTTCGGCAAACCCTCTCTGACTGTCCACTTGGGCTTCGACCAGCCGCACTTGGCCGCAACTGACTGGTACCGGCAGCCCAACCATCCCTACGTCAAAGCCATCGGGCAAATCCTCGACCAGGTGGCCAGGGAGCCGCAAGTGCGCCAGCTGGAATTCCTGATCTCTGCCGGTGCCGATCCCTGCTGGACCCGACGCCGTCAAACCATTTATACCTTCGCTCAAGAAATCGCGGATCTGAGTTGACATTCAGCCGTGTTAATTTTAATAAATCCGCTTAAAGACTTTGATTGCGCCCCACCGGCACCTGGGAAATAGAAGAACTCGTTTTTCTGAGATCCTGGGGCGCATCCAAATTGTTTAACCGGAATTTGAGTAATTTCCCACACTGCACCACCTGCCTGCTCTGCACTACAGCCGTGTTAATTTTAATAAATCCGCTTAAAGACTTTGATTGCGCCCCCACCCGGGAAATAGAAGAACTCGTTTTTCTGAGAGCCTGGGGCGCATCCAAATTGTTTAACCGGAATTTGAGTAATTTACCACACTGCAACACCTGCCTGATGGGCACTACAGCAGTGTAAATTTTAAGAAATCCGCTTAAAGACTTTGAATGCGCCTCACCGGCACCCGCAAAACAGAAGAACTCGTTTTTCTGAGAGCCTGGGGCGCATTCAAACTGTTTAACCGGAATTTGAGTAATTTACCACACTGCAACACCTGCCTGATGGGCACTACAGCAGTGTAAATTTTAAGAAATCCGCTTGAAGACTTTGATTGCGCCTCACCGGCACAGGGAAAATAAAAGAACTCGTTTTTCTGAGAGCCTGGGGGCGCATCCAAATTGTTTAACCGGAATTTGAGTAATTTACCACACTGCAACACCTGCCTGATGGGCACTACAGCAGTGTAAATTTTAATAAAT
>JALOOK010000358.1 GCA_025454445.1 Oscillatoria sp. Prado101
CCCAACCCAGGCCCGCGCCTAAGCCGTCAGCGCCAGAGGCGAAGCGCAGTGAAGGGTCTTCCATCCCCGTCATGCCTCCACCGCAGGGCACATACGCCGAGAAGTTCTCGCGCATCATGGCCCTCAAGCGCGCGGCCACGCCGGAAGCCATCGGCGAAATCGTCGCTGCTCTGGGTGACGCCGATGAGAACGTGCGCTGGCTGGCGAGCTCGACGCTGGTGAGTCTCAAGGATGAGCGGGTGGTCGCGGCCGTGCGTGCGTTTGCGGCGCGGACGGAGTCAGAGAATGGGCGCACTGCGGCTCAACAAGTACTGGCAAGGTTGAGTGCGCTTGGGTAGCGAGACTGTCACAGAGAAGTCGGAGATGGTAGACCAGCGTATTTGCGGCTCGGTGAGAGGTACGGGGGAGATCACGGACAAGGGTCCGCGGAGGCTGCAAGAAAGGTCCGACAGAATCATCCACTTGCGCTGCCTGGGATGGCATCCCAAAATCGGGATAGCGACAGGAAGAGCGTATTGCGGCACCGTTGGCAGCGAAGTGCGGCGAGAATTTACCGCTATTGGAGATGTCGTCAATCTGTCAGCGCGACTGATGCAGGCAGCTACCGATGAAATTTTATGCGATTTTACGACCACTACCCTAGGGTCCGGGCGAGGGCGCGTCAGGTTTCAATCCCTCCCCGATATCCGAGTCAAAGGGAAAAAAGCGCCGGTCAAAATATACCGGCCCCTAGAATTAGTCCGAGGGGATCAACCCTGGTGGGAATCCAACCGGCTGCCTGCCGGTTCGATGGTAGGACGGCAAGAGTTGCGACAGCGCCTCGCGGATAAATTAGTTCGGTTGCGCCAGGGGGAAAGTGGTGTGGCGATTCTATCTGGAGCCCCTGGCATCGGTAAATCTAAAGCGATATCGGAGTTGCTGCGAGGCGCTTTGGCAGTGGGAACGATTAGCTTAATGGCTGCCGGCGAGCCAATCGAAAAATCTACCCCCTATTATGCTTGGCGGTCGGTATTTAGTCAACTCCTCGATCTAAACTTTATCACCGAGCCGTCAGGGCGTCGCCAGCAAGTGCGCGACCTGCTGTCCGACGCACCGGCAGTTTGGGAGTTAGCGCCTTTACTGAACGCTGTTCTCTCCTTGGATTTGCCGGAAACCGAAACCACGAAACAGCTAACCCCAGAGGTGAGGGCAGTCAAAACGCGGGAGTTGCTGGTGAGATTATTGCAAGATTCGGCGCGGCGCTCGCCCAAATTGCTAATTATTGAAGACGCGCACTGGCTGGATTCCGCATCCTGGGCGCTGACTCTAGAAGTGAGCCAGCAGGTTAAACCATTATTGCTGGCGATCTCCACCCGACCGATGGGCGATAA
Organism: Oscillatoria sp. Prado101; assembly: GCA_025454445.1. Lineage (GTDB taxonomy): Bacteria > Cyanobacteriota > Cyanobacteriia > Cyanobacteriales > Oscillatoriaceae > Oscillatoria. The sequence continues at coordinate 1,371 of JALOOK010000358.1, forward strand.
TATCCCCGCAGAATACAGCCAGCTGCTGGCCGGTGCGAATACCGAACATTTCCCCCTGGATGCCTTACCGCCTGAAGATGCGGTTGCTTTGGCTTGCCTGCGTCTTGGCGTCACCGCCCTCCCAGATTCCGTGGCGCAGTTGATCAGCTCTCAAGCAGAAGGCAACCCCTTTTTTACAGAGGAACTCGCCTATGCCTTGCGAGATTCCGGGTTAATTGTTATCGGCGATGGCACTTGTGCCTTAGCGCCAGGAGTCCAGGATTTGCGGGCTTTAAACTTACCGAACACCATTGAAGGGATTGTTACGACGCGGATAGATCGCCTGTCACCGGCACAAGAATTAACCCTAAAAGTTGCGAGCGTTATCGGGCGAGTTTTTGCCGAATCCGTCGTCCGCGACATCCATCCCATCGAAGATGACAAACAGCAGATAGCCATTTATCTGGAAGCGCTCGACCGTTTAGATATGACGCCCCGACAGGAATCAGAAGCTGAGAGCTCGTATATCTTCAAACATATTATCACCCAGGAAGTCGCTTATAATTTGATGCTCTTTGCCCAGCGGCGGCAGCTTCACGAGGCGGTAGCGCAGTGGTACGAGCGCACCTACTCTCACGATTTAGCACCATTTTACCCCACCCTCGCCCATCACTGGAGCAAAGCGGAGGTTGCCGAAAAGGCTATCGCCTATTTAGAGAAAGCCGCAGATCAAGCCCTGCACAGCTATGCCAATCAGGAGGCGGCGATCTTTTACCGGCAGGCGCTAGAATGGCTGCGAACCTTGCCGGAAACCCCTGAGGTATTGGAACGAGAACTGACATTACAGCTGTCTTTTGCTGCCGCACTTGTGATTGTTAAAGGCTATACCTCCCTGGAAGTCAAACAAGTGTATGACCGCGCCCGAGAACTGTGCTGGCGTGTGGGAGAGACGCCGCAATTGTTCGAGGTACTTCACGGATTGGCGGGTTTTTATATCATGGGAGGTGATTTCCAGGCTCTCTTAGAATTGTGCGACCGCCAGAGGCATATTGCCGAGCGATTTGAACAGCCGGAAATGTTTCTAGAAACGAATCTGGCGTATGGCGACGCTTATTTAAGTTTGGGGCAATTAACTCTGGCGCGATCGGATCTGGAAAAAGCGATCTCTATTTACGATCGCGATCGCTTCGGTTACTTAGCCTTTCTGTACGGACACGATCCGGGGGTGGCGAGTTTATCTTTAAATGCTTGGACTGTCTGGTTGCTGGGCTATCCCGACCGCGCCCTGCAACTGATCTGCGATGACGTAACCCACGCCCGCCAACTCAATCACCCCCACAGTTTAGCTTATGCCCTAGCCTTTGCCGCAACCGTGCGTCAGTTTCGCGGTGAGATCCCGCAACTGTGCGAATTTGCAGAGGAAACTCTTGCTATCTGTCGCGAACACGGGTTTGCTGTATGGGTGCCAATGGCCACGACTGTTCTAGGGTGGGTGGATGCGCTGCAGGGAAGGGGCGAGCGGGCAATTGTCCAGATAAATCAGGCATTGGAAGACTATCAAGCGCTGGGATTTCGTTTGTGGGTGCCCTATTATCACACATTACTCGCGGAGGCTTTATTAATAGCCGGACGGTTAAGCGAAAGTAAGCAGGTCTTAGAAACTGCGCGGGAACTTCTCAGCCAAACCGGGGAATGCTGGTATGAAAGCGAGTTAATTCGCACTGAGGGAGAATTGCTTTTGCAGTTTAACTTAAGGAATAAAAATGCCAGACAAGAGAAAATCTTACAAGGCTCTCCAGAAAAGTGTTTTGAGCGAGCTTTGGAAATCGCGCGTTCGCAACAAGCAAAGTCCTTAGAGCTGCGGGCAGCATTATCCTTGGCGCGTCTGTGGCAGCAGCAGGATAAAATAGCAGAATCTTACCAGCTTTTATCCGATATCTATTCCTGGTTTACAGAAGGGTTCGGCACAGCCGATCTCCAAGCAGCTCGCAGCTTACTGGAAGCTCTCAAAATGGCTTTATCAAATTCGGCGCAACCGGAATAAAAAGGTATAATTATTACTTTTTTCTGCTGGCGTTTCACCCAAATCCTGGGAGAGGCCCTCCAGAGGGCAGCAGCCCAGAGCAAAACCGGCTATGATCGGATAAAATATCTACCCTGGGGCAGATGTCAGCAAACGATAGCCAGAAAACCAAAAACCGGCCCAATGCAGAGCGCCGAGCGGCGGCAGGGGGTGGCCAACCGGCAGGGGGTTCCGCCCCCTCCATCGCCGGTGAGAGAGCGGCGCACCCGCGCTACCCAACAGACTTAATGTCCCATCCGGACTGCCAAAAGCCCCCAGTGCTGCCGGTCGATCCCACTCCGCACACTCAGGAGTTTCAACGCTGAGATATTATCCTATGAGTGCACAGCCGTTACAGCCTTTGACGCCATAGAGCCGGTGTGCTATAAGCGAGCTACCGACTTAATGGCGACCGATTCCAGTTTCGCACGCAGCACCACCGGCAGGCGCTTGCCGGTGCGCCATCTCTGGCGGCGCGGCGACCTCGAATTAAAAGGCGACCTCGAATGAAAACATGCCGGCTATTATCCCAGAAAAAGAAATCTATCCGCTTTAATGGCAGACACTTACCCGCTCTCACCGGCATCGCCCTTATGAATAAACTTCAAGAGAATTTTGTCTGCTTTATCCTCGCCCTGACGGAGCAAAAGCGGGCTTTGGAAGAACTGCGAAAAAGTCAAGAAGAATACCGCACAATTGTTAGTAATTTTACCAACGGTTCGGTGTTTTTGTTTGACGGAGAGTTGCGCTACCTGATTGCTGAGGGGGAAGGGCTAGCAGCTGCCGGTCTTTCCAGAGAAATGCTGGAAGGAAAGACAATTTGGGAGACGCTGCCGGCGGAAACCTGCGCAACAATAGAGCCAATATATCGGGCGGCAATTGCCGGAGAGGCGAGTTTTCAAGAACTCCCCTATGCCGGCAATATTTATGCCGTCTGGGCGCTGCCGGTGAAAAACGATTCGGGAGAAATATTTGCCGGCATGGCGATGGCGCAAGACATCACCCAGCGCGTGCGGGCGGAAGAAGAACGCGTTCAACTGCTCGCCGAAGAGCGGAAAGCCAGGGCGGAAGCTGAAGCGGCGCAGCGGCAAATTACCAGCATTCTCGAGCGGATCAGCGATAGCTTTTTTGCTTTAGACCGGCAGTGGCGCTTCACCTATATTAACCCGCAGGCGATGCAGGTGCTGCACAAACGCGGTCCCGCCCGAACGCGAGAAGCCCTCACCGGATCTTGCATCTGGGAAGACAAACCAGCTGTACCCACCCTGCGGTGCAAACTTCTGGACACACCTTTGATGCCTTTTGGCGTTGATCACTCTCAAAGATATCACAGAGCGCGTGCGTGCGGAACAAGCGCTGAAGTTCCAGGCGGATTTCCTCACGCAAGTGAGCAAAGCGGGGGATGAACTAGGGCCCAGAAACCCGGTTTCTTTAAGAAACCGGGTTTCTCAGTAACTCACTAATATGAGAGAGTCTATATTGGAATAAAGCAGCGGAATTTATGTATAACTTCAAAGCAGAAGAAGTTCTCGGCAAGCCTTTGCAAGAATTTCATCAATATGGCTGGATAGATCCCTCGGATGAGCGGGCTGCTTATGAAGCTTTAGCAACGACAGGATGCTGGCAAGGGGAGAATATTCACATTAAAAAAAATGGAGAAAAAATCTATATGGAATCATCAGTATCGCAATTAAAAAATGAGGGCGGGAATGTCACCGGCATGCTGGCTGCCATCCGGGACATTACCGAGCGCAAGCGGGAGCAAGCGCTTTTAGCAGGGCAAAACCGCGTCCTGGAACTGATAGCAACCGGCGTCCATCTCCCTGAGGTGCTCGACTCCCTGGCCCGATTTATCGAATCACAGTCCGAGGAGGCGTTTTGCTGTATAATGCTGCCTGAGCAAAACGGGAAAAACCTGCGGTGCGTTGCGGCTCCCAGTCTTCCGGAGAGCTTCACGCGGGGGACAGACAGTCTCGCTCTCGCAGCCGGC
>JALOOK010000359.1 GCA_025454445.1 Oscillatoria sp. Prado101
AAAAAATTCGAAGAAGCCCTTGAACTTGAAAATTCTTTGGACTCCAAATTAATCGCTTCAGGTTGAGGAACCCCAGGCAGGCTGTGCATGAGTGAGCCAATGGCAGCATCCGTTGTCTCGAAGCAATTTTCTAGACCAATCTTGTCCATTAAACCGCTCCGCTCTAAAAGCTGTCGCACTTGAGGCTGCAAACCTGTTACAATCAGCCGACAATTGTGGCGTTTTAGGTCATAGTAAATATCTTCTAGGGCCACCAATCCGGTGGTGTCCATATTGGGAACAAACCGCAGACGCAAAATCAGATATTTCACTTCCGGTTCATCCCGCAGGAAAGTGACGAACCGTTCTGCAGCGCCAAAAAATACTGGCCCGTCCACCCGATAAACGGCAATTTCTTTGCTCAATTCCAGAGGAACTCCTGGCGGGAAAGCTTCGGTTTCGGGAACTTTGCCCAAGTTCAAGTCGCTCATCCGTTTGATGAACAAAGCACCGGCAGCAATTAAACCAATTTCCACGGCTAACACTAAGTCGAAGAAGACCGTCACCAGCCAGGTGAGAATCATTACCCCAAAGTCAGAGTAGGTAGCGCGGACGAGCAAACCGATCGCTTCCCACTCAATCATGCGCAGGCTCACCACCATGAGGATGCCAGCGAGGGCAGCTAAGGGAACTTGTGCGGCGAGGGGGGCTAAGGCCAAGACGATCAGGGCTAAACCCATGCCGTGAATGACCCCGGAGAGTCGAGTTTTGCCCCCTGAACGAACATTGACGGCAGTGCGAGCGATCGCCCCCGTTGCTGGAATGCCGCCAAAAAACGGCACGACTATATTCGCCAATCCTTGGCCGATTAGTTCCCGATTGCTATCGTGCTTCTCGCTGACGGTCATCCCATCTGCCACCACTGCTGACAGCAACGATTCGATACTCCCCAACGCCGCCAACGCTAGCGCCGGATTGATCAATTCTCGCAACAAGCGGAAATCATTCCAGTGGGGAATGCCCTGCAACACTGGCAGAGACTGGGGAATCTCGCCAATCGTCGGCACGTCCAAGTGAAAATAAGAAGAGAGCGCCGTTGCTAGCACCAACCCCACCAGCGATCCCGGTATTACCGGATAGATGTATGGCCACACCAATTTGGTGGCAATCACCACTAGGGCTAATCCCACCGCAGCGACGTTTATCCCCTCCAGGTGCGTGCAGGTTTCCCACAGTCCAGGTATAAAATGTTCGCTGCGCGGCAGTTGCAACCCAAAGAAGTTATTTAACTGACCGCAGAAAATAATCACGGCAATGCCATTGGTAAAGCCTGCGGTAACCGGGTAGGGAATAAACTTCACCAAGCGACCCAGCTTGGCCACTCCCAAGGCCACTTGAATAATCCCTGCCATCACCCCAGCGATCCAGACCTTTTCGATGCCGTACTTGGCGACAATTCCCACGAGAATTACTGCCATCGCCCCGGTTGGCCCCGTAATCTGCACTGGAGAACCGCCAAAAATAGCCGCCACAATTCCCGCCACAATTGCCGTGTAAAGTCCGGCTTTTGGTTCCACGCCGGAAGCGACGGCAAACGCTAATGCCAAAGGCAGTGCGACTACTGCGGCGGTGAGTCCGCCGCTTAAATCGCCGCGCCTGTTACCCCACAGGCGGTTTAACCCAGATTGCTGAGGCTGCTCTAGAGTATCTGCTCGTACCATATTATTTTGATTTTTAGATGAATCATTCAGACGCTTCCCGTCAAGTCGCCGCACTGTGCTGCCATTATTCCAGCTTTTCCAAGGTGTCGCGCACGTCAACGAGGTGGTTGTTGAAAACCTCCAGTGCGGCATCCAGCACTTTGAAAATGGCCCGGTCGTGCACCGAGTAAAAGACTTGGTTGCCTTGTTTGCGAGACTTCACCAGATTGCTCCGCCGCAGCAGGGCCAACTGCTGGGACACAGAAGTGGCCTCCACTTCCAGCCACTCGGCAATGTAGTTGACGCTCCTTTCACCACTGCGCAGGGTATCCAAGATTTGAATCCGCGTGGGGTTGGACAGCACCTTGAAAAAGTCGGCCTTGAAGTAGCTTGGCTGAAACGGCATCTGACTATCTTTGTATCTTCAAACTCTTGCATGTACTTTAGCACGGGAGATCGGGGTCGTCAAGGGGAGTGGAAAGCTTGCCAACAGGATTCAGCCCGACCGGCAGCTGGCCTCCTATTGGCTAAGAAGCAGGACGCTGGAGGCGCTGCCACGCTCGCACTGGCCCACCGGCTTGTAACTGCGGTTAATCAACACGAGAGGATAGTAAGGCCCGCTGGCACGCTCCTGTGGGCTTCTAATTTCTGCTGAGTGCAAACATCACAGGCGTTGCCGGTCCTGCCCATAGAGAAAATTGACGCAACCGGAAATGATATAATTCAGCGGACTATTTTTAGCAACCGGTTTCTCCACTTTTCCAGCGTTTCCCCAAACCGGCTCAGTTGCTTAAAGCCGTCCGACAGGCGGTCGGCTTCCACTTGCACCTCCGATATGGGATAATTTTTAATAACTTCCAGCAGGCTAATTTTATTATCCCCACTCGCCGACAGCACGAAAGCCGCCCGTAAAGCTTGCCGGTCAGCCCCTCCCGAGGGAGTGTGCACCACCTCACCGATTTTATCGAGTACAGCTTCCCCAATAGGGCTGTTCAGCGCCCGATCGGCAATCCGCAGACTCACCGGCACTTCTTTCGTCAGCGCCTGACGCACAATTTCAGGCTCTTGTTCTGTCGCCTTGAGCAAATCTCGCACCGCAGCCGAAACATCGCCGGTTTGCGCAAATGTTTCTAGCTCGCCGGCAGACATAGATAGCTGCCCCCTGCTAGCGTTGAACACAATCTTTTCGGCGGCTAGTGCGCCGCTCCCCCCAAACACCGCCCACAGGCTATATAATATAATGCTGCTGGCTGCCCGTGGCATTAACCGGCGACTCAGCCACAAAAAAGTTTGCCATTGCATAAGTCAGTCCCAAATTACAATCCCGTATCCCCGTGCTGTTCCGCCTTCAACGGAAGCTTATCCCCCAAGACACCAGCGCCGGGCTGAAGGTTCCGACTTTCTGGCTCAAGGCCGGCACAACTCAGCTGCGAGTTCAACCCCATGCCGGTTGCTCTTATCAAGTATAAACTGTCAGGGATGAAAGGTCAATTTAAACACATAATTCACGAGGGGAAATTCACGGTTTAAAATTCTGGGGGTCTGCCCCTCCCTTACTTTACATTATTTAATGCAATTTAATAAAAATTATAAATAAGTCCTGGCGGTAACAGAGGCGGGAAGAGACCGGCTGGCTGGCGCAGCTGACTTGCAATTTACCGGGGATGGTGATAGTATAGGGCCATTCACTCTGACATTGGCGAAAATGCCCGGTGTGAAAATATAGCGTTTCTCATCCGAGGTGAGGTACTGAGAAACCCGGTTTCTTAAAGAAACCGGGTTTCTGGGCCATAGTTCATCCAACTGAGAACCGCTCTATAAGTTAACGCTATCCAGACCGCTGCCATACAGTAACACTACTGCCAGACCAGCCATGTCCGCACCCAGCGCCAAATTGGAAATTTATCGAGGCGGCAATTTTGAGCAAGAGTTCCGGCTTGACCGAGATGTGACCGACATCGGTCGGGCACCGGAAAACGACCTTGTCCTCAACGAGCCCGCCGTTTCGCGCCACCACGCTCAGATTGTCCGGAAAGCAGACGGCTATACAATAGCCGACAAAGGTAGCTCAAAGGGCACGCTGCTCAACGACATTAAACTGCAGCCTGACAAACCCCACCCCTTAGCCGACAGTGACAGAATCGCCATCGACATATTTGAACTGCGATTCTGCCCGGTGGCTGCACAAGAAGAAAAAACCGAAGTATATGTTTCCTCCAGTTTACCAGACACGGTTGTAGCCGCCGCCTCCTGTCCGTCGGTGCTGAGAGTGCAAACGCCGCAGGGGACGAATAATTTCCCCCTAACAAAAGATACCATCGTTATCGGTCGCGCCCCCAATTGTGACATTCGCATTGATGCGTCGGTGATTTCCAGCCGGCACGCCGAACTGCGACGGAGGTCAGGAGGCTATGAAATAGTCGATCTGGGCAGCACCAACGGCTTGATAAGCGAAGGCCACCCGATCGCCCGCAAAGTCTTGGCAGATGGGGACATATTGCAAATTGGTGGGGAAATCACCCTCACTTACTCGCAAGCACCGGCAACCGCAATGCCAACTGCAGTCGAGCAGCTGGACTTGCGCGGGCGCACCAGCCTCAGCTTGGGTCGCGACCCCAAAAACGACACGGCCATCGACCACCCTGCAGTGTCCCGGTTCCACGCCAAAATTGTCAAGCAAGCCGGCTCCTGGACAATTGCCGATCTCAACTCGACAAACGGCACCTTCGTAAACGGCAAGCAGATTGTCGCAGAGCGGGTGCTGATGGCCGGGGACACCATCCGCATCGGGCCATGCAGCTTGGTCTTCAACGTCGATGAAACCCTCGTCCGCAAAAACGAACAGGGCAATCTGCGCCTGGACGCCCTGCACTTGAATAAGGTAGTCGGCAAGGGCGTTAACCTTTTAAATGATATCTCTCTCTCAATCGAAGCGCGGGAGTTTGTGGTGATTGCCGGCGTCAGTGGGGGCGGGAAGTCCACCCTGCTCGACGCCCTCAACGGTTTCCGACCGGCAACTAGCGGCACGGTGCTGGTGAACGGCACAGATTTATACAAGAACTTTAACGCTTACCGCACAGAACTGGGCTATGTGCCCCAGAAAGACATTGTTCACACAGAACTGACCGTAGAGCAAGCTCTGGACTACGCAGCCCGGTTGCGGATGCCGGCGGACACGACGCCGGCGGAGCGCAAGAAGCGGGTGGCGGAAGTGATGGAAGATCTGGGACTGACTCACCGCCAGAAAGTGCCGGTGAAAGACCTGAGCGGCGGTCAGCTGAAGCGGGTATCGATGGGGGTGGAACTGCTCACTAAGCCCAGCCTTTTCTTTCTGGACGAAGCGACTTCTGGCCTAGATCCGGGTACAGAGCTAGAGATTATGGAGTTGCTGCGCCAGCTAGCGGATCAAGGGCGCACCATCCTGCTGATCACTCACGCCACTAAAAATGTCAAACTGTGCGATTTAGTGGTGTTTTTGGCCAAGGGAGGGTATGTGGCCTACTTCGGGCCGCCGGCAGAAGCCCCCGCCTATTTTGGGGTGGGAGATTTTGATGAAATTTACCGTCTGGTGGAGCGCGGTAAGCGCTCGCCGCAAGAGTGGCAGCAGCACTATCTCAATTCGCCACAATATCAGAAATATGTGGTGCGCCGGCAGCAATCTTTGCAAGCGCCACCGACAGGGGGACAGAGCCCGCGCCCGCAGCAACAGCGACCG